>NZ_JARAMO010000305.1:0-36231 GCF_028807275.1 Mameliella sp. AT18 | reverse complement strand
TTGGAAGGGCGCCCCGACCGGGGCGCCCTGACACTTCCGGGTTCGACGAAGGTTTGCGATGGTCGCAGATCCTCCTCTCAACCCCAACATCGTGAACAAGGCTGTTCAATGAACCAGAACATCCGTATCCGGCTCAAGGCGTTCGATTACCGCGTGCTGGACGCCAGCACCCAGGAAATCGTCAACACCGCCAAGCGTACCGGCGCAACGGTCCGCGGTCCCATCCCGCTGCCGAACAAGATCGAGAAATATACCGTTCTGCGCGGTCCGCACGTCAACAAGAAGTCGCGCGACCAGTTCGAGATCCGCACGCACAAGCGTCTGCTGGATATCGTCGATCCGACCCCGCAGACCGTGGACGCCCTGATGAAACTCGACCTCGCCGCCGGCGTGGACGTCGAGATCAAGGTATAAGGGAGGCCGATGAACATGCGCTCTGGAGTGATCGCAAAGAAGATCGGCATGACCCGTCTCTTCATGGAAGACGGCAAGCAGATCCCCGTCACCGTGCTGCAACTCGACAGCCTGCAGGTTGTCGCGCAGCGCACCAATGACCAGCACGGCTACACCGCCGTCCAGCTGGGCGCAGGCACCGCAAAGGTCAAGCGCGTCAGCCAGGCGATGCGCGGCCATTTCGCCGTTGCCAAGGTCGAGCCCAAGCGGAAAGTCGTGGAATTCCGCGTCGACCCCGAGAACCTGATCGAAGTGGGTGAGGAAATCATCGCCGACCACTACTTCGAGGGTCAGTTCGTGGACGTCAGCGGCATCACCATCGGTAAGGGTTTTGCCGGCGGCATGAAGCGCCACAACTTCGGCGGTCTGCGCGCCACGCACGGCGTGTCGATCTCGCACCGTTCGCACGGTTCGACCGGCCAATGTCAGAACCCCGGCAAGGTGTTCAAGGGCAAGAAGATGGCCGGCCACATGGGCTCTGTCCGGGTGACCACGCAGAACCTGCAGGTTGTCCGCACCGACAGCGACCGCGGCATCATCATGATCAAGGGCGCCGTTCCCGGCCCCAAGGGATCCTGGGTGACTGTCAAGGACGCGGTCAAGAAGCCGACCCCGGAGAACGTCATTCTCCCCGCCGCTCTGATGAGCGCCAAGCGGGAAGCGATGAAAGCCGCCGAGGAAGCCGCAGCCGCCGCAGCCGCCGAAGCCGAAGCCGAAGCCAAGCGTCTTGCCGAAGAGCAGGCCGCCGCCGAAGCCGAAGCGCTGAAGGCCGCCGAGGCTGAAATCGAGGCCGAGAAGAAGGAAGGCGACGAATGAAACTCGACGTGATCAACCTCGACGGCGGTTCCGCTGGCGAAGTCGAGCTGGACGAGGCCCTGTTCGGGCTGGAGCCGCGCGCCGACATTCTCCACCGCGTCGTCCGCTGGCAGCGTAACAAGGCGCAGGCTGGCACGCACAAGGTCAAGACCCGCTCGGAAGTGTCCTACTCGACCAAGAAGATCTATCGCCAGAAGGGCACGGGCGGCGCACGCCACGGCTCGCGCAAGGCGCCGATCTTCCGCAAGGGTGGCATCTACAAGGGTCCGACCCCGCGGTCGCACGGCCACGAGCTGCCCAAGAAGGTCCGCAAGCTGGGCCTGATGCACGCGCTGTCGTCCAAGGTGAAGGACGGTTCGCTGGTGGTGATCGAAGCCGCTGCATGCGATGGCAAGACCAACACCCTGGCCAAGCAGGTCGCGAACCTGGGCTGGAAGCGCGCGCTGATCATCGACGGCGCCGAGGTCAACGAAAACTTCGCCCGTGCAGCGGCCAACATCGAGGGTCTCGATGTGCTGCCGAGCCAGGGCGCAAACGTCTATGACATCCTCAAGCGTGACACGCTGGTTCTGACCAAGGCGGGTGTCGAAGCACTGGAGGCTCGTCTGAAATGAGCGCGAAGGCAGAACACTACGACGTGATCCGCAAGCCGATCATCACCGAGAAATCGACGATGGCGTCCGAGAATGGCGCCGTGGTCTTCGAGGTGGCGATCGACGCGGCCAAGCCGCAGATCAAGGAAGCGGTCGAGGCGCTGTTCGGTGTCAAGGTGAAGGCGGTCAACACCACCATCACCAAGGGCAAGCAAAAGCGTTTCCGCGGCACCCTGGGTCGCCGCAAGGACGTCAAGAAGGCCTATGTCACCCTCGAAGAGGGCAACACGATCGACGTGTCGACCGGGTTGTGAGGTCGGCGGGATAAACCCCGCCCTACGAATTCGGAGAGGCCCTCGCAGAGATGCGGGGGCCTTTTCCTTTGAGGGATATCCGCGCTCGGACGGTCAGCGGTACAGAGAAGTCAGGGGTTTACCGGGGCGCTTAAAACGACTGTTCACGCCTGGGCCAATCCGAGCCAGGGGACGACGTGCTGCATGTGGGGCCGCCTTGCGGTTGGTCGCCAGTATGGCCGCCCTCCGGTCATCCGCATTTGGCCATCGCGAAATCGAAGGCCCTGGAGAACCCGATCGCCGAAAAGGTGTAGAGTGGCTTTCCTTCTTGCGCCAGAAACAGACTAGAGCCGGGCGCGGTTTCCGCGGCTTTCATGGCTGCAACAGCCTTATTCGCATCGGATCGATATTGAATCCAGATTTCTTGCGCGCCGTTTCGGACCATGCTCGTCACCCGAAATGCGTTCTGACCGATCACCAGACGCAGCTTCCTGGCCGGCTGCAGGCGTTTCCCGGTCAGGAGATAGATCTCGGGGCGCGCATCGCCGCGATGTCTCCAGACATATAGCAGTGTGTTGCGGTCCTCCCGCGCAGGTGTAACCGCCCAACATACCCGGCGGCCATCGTGGGTTTCGACGAAGGTGGACCAGTCGCTTTCGGCAGCGCGGCCTGAGCCAGTTCCGCAGATTGCCGATATGCTCAGGGAAAGAAGAAAAACGAGAACCGTTCTGATGACGAGGTGTCTCTGCCTCATGAACCCAGCCTCCGAACCTCATTGCCCGGTATTTCGTGATGCGGACAATCCATGCGAGGCTTGCACGTCTGCCCCGCACCTTGCCAAATGTACCTAAGCTCGGGTTCCGCGTCTTTGATGTACCGCAAAGGATCTGATCCGCTTTGTTCGGAAGACAGGACCCGGGGCACTTGACCCCACGCGCTTCCTCCCTTACCAGACCCCATCCGCAGCAGCCCCGGATTCGTCCGGGGCTTTGCTATTGTCTGCGGATGTTGAGATTCGGGCACCTTCGGGGGCCTATACCACCGGGCACCTGCGGACGTCAGTCGAGGGGCCTTTCACATAGCCCCGGACACTTTCCGGGGCGCTAGCTAACGGAAGACAGAAAGCATGGCACTCAAGTCGTACAAGCCGACGACGCCGGGCCAGCGCGGGCTGGTGCTGATCGACCGTTCGGAGCTGTACAAAGGACGCCCCGTCAAGGCCCTCACCGAAGGTCTGACGAAGAAGGGTGGCCGGAACAACACCGGACGGATCACCGCTCGCCGCCGCGGCGGTGGCGCAAAACGCCTCTACCGGATCGTCGATTTCAAGCGCAACAAGTTCGATGTCAACGGCATCGTCGTGCGCATCGAATACGACCCCAACCGTACCGCCTTCATCGCGCTCGTCCAGTATGACGATGGCGAACAGGCCTACATCCTCGCCCCCCAGCGCCTGGGCGTTGGCGACAAGGTCGTCTCCTCGCAAAAAGCGGACATCAAGCCCGGCAACTGCATGCCCTTCAGCGGCATGCCGATCGGTACCATCGTCCACAACATCGAGCTGAAGCCCGGCAAGGGTGGCCAGATCGCACGCGCCGCGGGCACCTATGCCCAGTTCGTCGGCCGTGACGGTGGTTATGCCCAGATCCGCCTCAGCTCGGGCGAGCTGCGCATGGTCCGCCAGGAATGCCTGGCCACGGTTGGCGCGGTCTCGAACCCCGACAACTCGAACCAGAACCTCGGCAAGGCCGGTCGCGTCCGCCACATGGGCAAGCGTCCCTCCGTCCGCGGTGTCGTCATGAACCCGATCGACCACCCGCACGGCGGTGGTGAAGGCCGGACCTCGGGTGGTCGTCACCCGGTGACGCCCTGGGGCAAGCCGACCAAGGGCAAGCGCACCCGCAACACCAACAAGGCGTCGCAGAAGCTGATCATCCGCTCGCGCCACGCCAAGAAGAAGGGGCGGTAATCCATGTCGCGTTCCGTCTGGAAAGGTCCGTTCGTCGATTCCTACGTCCTGAAGAAGGCCGAGAAGTCGCGCGAGTCGGGCAAGAACGAAGTCATCAAGATCTGGTCGCGCCGCTCGACGATCCTGCCCCAGTTTGTGGGCCTGACGTTTGGTGTCTACAACGGCCAGAAGCATATCCCGGTCAACGTGACCGAGGACATGATCGGCCAGAAGTTCGGCGAATATGCACCGACCCGTACCTACTACGGTCACGCAGCCGACAAGAAAGCGAAAAGGAAGTAAGCCATGGGCAAGGATAAGAATCCCCGCCGCGTGGCGGACAACGAAGCGATGGCAAAGCTGCGCATGCTGCGCACCAGCCCGCAGAAACTGAACCTCGTCGCACAGCTGATCCGCGGCAAGAAGGTGGACAAGGCCCTCACGGACCTGACCTTCTCGAAGAAGCGGATCGCTGTTGACGTGAAGAAGTGCCTGCAGTCGGCCATCGCCAACGCCGAGAACAACCACGGTCTGGATGTCGATGAACTGGTCGTCGCCGAGGCCTACGTGGGCAAGAACCTGGTCATGAAGCGCGGACGCCCCCGGGCCCGTGGTCGTTTTGGCCGGATCAACAAGCCGTTCTCGGAACTCACCATCAAGGTGCGCCAGGTTGAGGAGCAAGCCTAATGGGTAACAAGACCAATCCGATCGGCATGCGCCTGCAGGTGAACCGCACCTGGGACAGCCGCTGGTACGCCGACACCAAGGACTATGGTGATCTGCTTCTCGAGGATCTGAAGATCCGCGAGTTCATCTTCAACGAGTACCGCAACCCGCCGAAGCAGGCCGGCATCAGCCGCGTGATCATCGAGCGCCCGCACAAGAAGTGCCGCGTCACGGTGCATACCGCGCGCCCCGGCGTCATCATCGGCAAGAAGGGCGCGGACATCGAGGTGCTGCGCAAGAAGCTCTCGTCGATGACCGACTCGGAACTGCACCTCAACATCGTCGAGGTCCGCAAGCCCGAGCTGGACGCACAGCTGGTCGGCGAGTCGATCGCTCAGCAGCTGGAGCGCCGTGTCTCCTTCCGTCGCGCGATGAAGCGGGCCGTGCAGAACGCCATGCGCATGGGCGCCCTGGGTATCCGGGTGAACGTGGCTGGCCGTCTGGGTGGTGCAGAAATCGCACGGACCGAATGGTACCGTGAAGGCCGCGTGCCGCTGCACACGCTGCGCGCCGACATCGATTATGCCAACGTCGAGGCGACTACGCCTTACGGCATCATCGGCATCAAGGTCTGGATCTTCAAGGGTGAGATCATGGAACATGATCCGCAGGCCCGCGACCGCAAGAACCAGGAACTCCAGGACGGTCCGGCCCCCCGTGGTGCCGGTGGCGGCCGCCGGGATGATCGGAGGTAACCATGCTTCAGCCAAAGCGTACTAAATTCCGCAAGGTTCAGAAGGGCCGGATCAAGGGCCAGGCCAAGGGCGGTTCCGATCTGAACTTCGGCGGTTACGGTCTGAAGGCTCTTGAGCCTGAGCGCGTTACCGCGCGCCAGATCGAAGCAGCCCGTCGTGCCATGACGCGTCACATGAAGCGTCAGGGCCGCGTCTGGATCCGTATCTTCCCGGACACGCCCGTGACCGCCAAGCCCATCGAAGTGCGTATGGGTAAAGGTAAGGGCTCGGTCGACCGCTGGACCTGCAAGGTCAAGCCCGGCCGCGTGATGTTCGAGATCGACGGCGTGAACGAGGAAATCGCTCGCGAGGCCCTGCGTCTTGCCGCGATGAAGCTGCCGATCAAGACCCGCGTCGTGGTCCGCGAGGACTGGTGACGTGATGGGTCAATGACCCATCCTACGGAAATTGGCCCCCGGCGCGAAAGCGGCGGGGGTTTTTCTTTGCTCAGCCGGGAAAGATCGCGGCCATCGCCCCGTCGAACCGTGCCCATGTCATCGTTGCCTTGTTGCCAGCGTAGCCCTCGTAATAGCTTTCGCCCGAGGGCAGGGGCAACCCGGCCCAGACCTTGGCCATACGGTACATGAAACTGCGGCGGGTGATCTCTCCGCGCTGGAAGGCGAGGAACCCGGCGTCGGCCAGCAGTTGATCGGCCAGGCGATCCTGCAATTCTGGGGTAAAGCGCATCCGCTTGTCGATATTCAGTTCGGCCACCAGAAAGCGCAGCGTGTCGGGGATGAACTGGTACCGCCCTATGGCATGCGGTTGTCCTGGTGTGGCGGCGATCCAGTTGAGGATTTCCTGGACGGTCAGCTCTGTCGGGCGTTTCGGCGGCTTTACGCGTGCGCCGTGAATGATCGCGTCATAGCCGTCAGGCCCTGCCTCGGCCTCGGCGATCAGGCTGCGCAACCGGGCGACCGCGGACTTGTCGGTCAAAGGCCCAGGGGATGGAGCTGGGGCAGGACCCGCGTCCGGCATGGGCGCGAAGAATCCCAGACGCCGTTCGTCGGCGAACAGGCTGGCGGGCCGGGCCGGTTTTGGCTGTGCCGCTGTGCGCAGGGCGATCAGCGGGGCGCGCGCGCTGCTTTCGCCACGCGGAAAGAGCGAGGCGGATTGAGCCGACGCAATTCCACCAAAGGCCAGCAGCGCCATCAGGATCAGACAGCGGATCGGGAACATTCTGTTCTCACCTCTCGTTTGGCTGCGACCATGCCGCCGAGAGGTTGAGATTCCATTTCCCCCGGTGTCTGGCTTGGGCTAAAGCGCGGACATGACCAAGATTCGTTCCCTTTTTGCCACCCGTCTTTACCAGGCCCGGCTGTCCGAGCATGGCGGCATCGACACCGATGAACTGGAAGGTTCGTGCTATTCCATCGCCGAGGATGACGAGGCGGGGCAGGACTGGTGCGAGGAACAGGGCTATCCCGGCTACACGTCTTACGCCTCGCTGACCGACCTGCCCTGGCGCTTCCCGATCTTTTCCGACCTGGTCAAGGTGCTGGACAAGCACGTCGCGGGTTTTGCCGAGGACCTGGAATTCGAGTTGGGAGACAAGAGCCTGGTGCTCGAGGATATCTGGATCAACATCCTGCCGGAGGGCGGTACGCATTCCAGCCATATCCATCCGCATTCGGTGATTTCGGGGACGACCTATGTGGCCATGCCCGAGGGGGCCTCGGCGCTGAAGCTGGAGGACCCCCGGCTGGCGATGATGATGGCAGCACCCACCCGCAAGAAGGGCTGCCGCGAGGAACTGAAATCCTTCGTCTACGTCGCCCCCCAGGTGGGCGATGTGCTGCTTTGGGAAAGCTGGCTGCGCCACGAGGTGCCGCTGAACATGGCGGAAGAAAACCGGGTCTCTGTCAGCTTCAACTACAAGTGGGAATGAGGCCAGGATCGGCAAAGCAGAAAGCTCTGCTGTCCGGAATTTGACTGCGGACCGAATGGGCGCTGTCAGACCTCGGGATTGACGGGCCGTCTGCGCGCGGAGGTGGCTGTCTCCAACAGGGTCGTGATCGCGGCGCGCAGCTCCGGGGCGGGCACGGGTTTCGCCAGGACCAGGTCGATCCCTGACCCCTCGCCACCTGTCCCGGGCTTGGCAAGGCCCGTCAGCAGGATCGTCGGTGTCGCCGGGTGCCTGGCCTTGATTTGTGCCGCGATCTCGGCCCCTGTGACGGCGCCGGGAACATGGTTGTCCAGCAGGGCAAGGTCAAAGGTGGCGCCGTCGATGGCCAAAAGAGCCTCTTCGGCATTGGCGGTGGCCGTGACCGTGAAGCCCCAGCTGCGCAGGTTGCGCAGCAATACATTGCGGATCGATGCCTCGTCTTCCAGCAGCAGCAGGTGCAACTTGTCGAATTTCGCGAAGTCGCCGGCCGGCGTGGGGGCCGCGGCCGTGCATTTTCCCCGGTGCAAGGGAAAGAACAGACGCACGCACGTCCCGACATCGGGCTCTGACTCGATGGCGATCTCTCCCCCCAGTTGCCGCATGAAACCCGCCGCCATCGACAGGCCCAGGCCAGACCCCTTGGAGCGCGGCTTGGTCGTGAAGAAGGGTTCGGTGACACGGGCTAGGTTCTGGGCGGCTATGCCCTGACCATCGTCCCGGATCGACAGGCAGGCGTATTCGCCTATGGCGACCATCGGACTGGCCGCCGCTGTTTCCGCCCGGACCCGGATCGTCCCGCCCTCGCGGATGGCATCCAGCGCGTTGATGAGAATGTTCAGGATCACCGATTGCAGGTTGTCCCGATCGGCAAAGATCGGAATGGCCGCCGGGGCGCGGTCGACAATGATGGTGGGCTTCTTGAGGGAGGTCCGCTCGAACATGGCGACGGCGCGGGCCGTCTCTTCGCCAAGGTCCAGCGCCACGGGCCGGATCGTTGCCTTCTGGGCACAGTTCAGAAGGCTGCGGGTCAAGGTGCCCCCACGCTTGGAGGCGGTGACGATTTCCGTCAGCAGTTGGTCGGTCAGCTCGCCGCCGGCCTCTTGCTGCAACAGTTCGGCGTTGCCCATGACAACGGCAAGGATGTTGTTGACGTCATGCGCGACGCCCGCGGTCAGTTCCCCAAGGGCGGCGAGGCGGTTGGCCTGGGCGCGGCGTTCCTCGGCCCGCCGGGCATCGGTGACGTCCAGGCTGCTGCCGAGGCCGCGCACGATCTCACCGGTTGCGCTGACTTCGGGGGCAACGATCTCGCGGATATAGCCAAGGCTGCGATCAGGGCGGAAAAAGCGGTACTCCATCTCGATGGTCTCACCCTGCAGGAGGCGCTGATAGGCCTCGCGCAGCAGGTTGCGATCCTCGGGGTGAATCATCTCCATCTCGCCTTCCAGGCCGCTGACCGAGGCGATGAATTCCTGCGGTGTCTGGCCAAAGATCGCCGCGTGGCGGACCGAGCAGACCTCGACGATGGATTGCCGTACATTGAAGACGAAATAGCCCAGCTGTGCGATGCGCGCGGCCTGTTCCAGCATCAGGGCATGGGACTGTCCGTCGATCCCGATCCGGCTGTAAAGCGCGTCGTCGCCAGAGGTCGGCCGATCTGACATGCGCTGCATCCCCCTGCTCGTCAGGTGCAAGTATACCGAGGCCGCGAATACCCCTGCAAGCGGTCAGAACGGGGCGCGGGAAGAGGCCGCAGGCGCGCTTTGGGCATCAACCCCTTGTTTGGATCATGAGTCCCACGCAAGCGTTGAGCATTGGTTAATTTTTGCGGGCCTTGTCATCTCTAATCGCTGTCAGTCTGCATTTCGCCGTAGACCAATGTTTCACCTTTGCCGTCGCATTCTGGCGACAGAGACACTTTGGGGGTTCAGATGGATATTCAAGTTTCCGGGCGCGGGCGGCTGGCCGCGAAGCTGCATCAATGTCAAGCTTATTCGCAGCGGTCAGGTCCTAGCAAGTCAGCCTATTCCGTGGGCCATCGCGCCAAGGCGCTGGTGCAACAGGCCTGCGCAAACGGCGAGAGCTTGCGCCAGGGGCAGGTGGCGTCAGGGATCGCGCGCAGGGCAGAGGAGAGTGCGGTGATCGAGGCCAGTTTCGTCAACCTGACCTACAATGCGACGACGATCATCGCGCATGACGATTCCGATTTGCCTGTCGACCCCGTACCGGCAGCGGCAGAGGGCGTGACGCCGGAGGGGTCGCAAGGCGCTACCGAGGGGGCCACTGCCTACGACGCATCGGCCATCTTCGTCTCGGCTCAGATCACATTTTCCGCCGCAAGCGTGGCGTTGGAATTGTTGCGTTAGCCGGTAGGTGACCGGTGTAATCTTTCTGACAAAACCGGTTGGCGGGCGAAGCCAGCAGGGATACGTTGCCGGTCCGGAACTCGTTCGGTGACTGTGGGCCGATGTCCGACAAATGGGGCAAACCAACAAGTGCTCAGGCGGCTCTCCTGCCCGAGCGCTTCAGGGATTTTCGCGCGGGCCTGATGACCGGGGAGAGTTTTGTTTTCGAGCTGACCGATTTTCGCGGATCGCGCTCGAACGCGCGTTTTCCGGAAACCACGCCGGGCGACAGGTTCGGCCATGTCATCGGCGGTCGCGGAGCAAGCTGAGCGCGCGGGCGGGCCTCATCGCAGATAGTCCTTGCATGGACAGGGATTCTGGCCTAATGGGGCCGCTCATCCACGGACTCCACCGGAATCAGGGTGACCCTGCATGCTCGCAGGCAGGGGCCTACCGGTGATGTTGCAACAAAGGAGAGGCGCATGAACGCCCAGGAACTCCGTGACAAGTCCCCGGACGAACTCCGGGACCAGCTTGTCCAGCTGAAAAAGGAGGCTTTCAACCTCCGCTTCCAGGCGGCCACGAGCCAGCTGGAAAACACGGCGCGCATGCGCCAGGTGCGCCGCGACGTCGCGCGCATCAACACCGTTCTGAACGAAAAAGCCGCTGCTGCGGCCTCGACTGCGGAGGCGTAACGAATGCCCAAGCGTATCCTGCAAGGCACCGTCACTTCGACCGCCAACGCCCAGACCGTGACCGTTCAGGTCGTCCGTCGCTTCAAGCACCCCGTGCTGCAGAAGACGATCAAGAAATCCAAGAAGTACCGCGCCCATGACGAGGCCGGTGCTTTCAACGTCGGTGACGCGGTCTCGATCCGTGAATGCGCGCCGAAGTCCAAGACGAAGCGTTGGGAAGTGATGACCGACGCGATGCTGGAAGAGCACAACAAGGCGCGCGCTGAAACCGCCGCAGCCGAACGTGCCCGCTTTGAGGCCCAGAAGGCCGCAGAGGCAGAAACCGCCCAGTAAGGGCAGAGTCGAGCCCCATTGCGGGGCTCGGTTGCATACGAAACCCCCGGGTCAATGTCTCCTTGACGAGCGGCCCGGGACGTCGGGAGAAAACTTATGATCCAGATGCAGACCAATCTGGATGTTGCTGACAATTCCGGAGCCCGGAAAGTTCAGTGCATCAAGGTTCTGGGCGGTTCGCACCGCCGCTATGCCTCTGTCGGCGACATCATCGTGGTGTCGGTGAAGGAGGCCATTCCGCGTGGTCGCGTGAAAAAGGGTGACGTCCGCAAGGCCGTCGTCGTGCGCACCGCCAAGGAAGTTCGCCGTGAAGACGGCACCTCGATCCGCTTTGACCGCAACGCCGCCGTGATCCTGAACAACGCAGGTGAGCCGGTCGGCACCCGTATCTTCGGACCGGTGGTGCGTGAACTGCGTGCCAAGAACTTCATGAAGATCATCTCGCTCGCCCCGGAGGTGCTGTAAGATGGCCGCGAAACTGAAAAAAGGTGACACCGTCATCGTCCTGACCGGCAAGGACAAGGGCAAGACCGGTGAGATCGTCAGCGTCGACCCCAAGGCCGGCAAGGCCGTCGTCGACGGGCTGAACATCGCCATCCGCCACACTCGTCAGACCCAGACCAGCCAGGGCGGTCGTATGCCCAAGGCGCTGCCGATGGACCTGTCGAACCTGGCCTTCGTCGACGCCAACGGCAAACCGACCCGCGTCGGCTTCCGCATGGAAGGCGACAAGAAGGTCCGCTACGCCAAGACCACGGGGGACGTGATCGATGCTTGATATGGAAAGCTACACCCCGCGCCTGAAGGCCCAGTATCGTGAGACCATCAAGGCCGCGATGAAGGAGCAGTTCGGCTACACGAACGACATGCAGATCCCGAGCCTGCAGAAGATCGTGCTGAACATCGGCTGCGGCGCCGAGGCGGTCCGCGACTCGAAAAAGGCCAAGTCGGCCGTCGAGGACCTGACCAAGATCGCCGGCCAGCAGGCCGTCGGCACCAAGGCCAAGCACAGCCACGCCCCGTTCCGCCTGCGTGAGGGCATGATCATCGGCGCCAAGGTCACCCTGCGTGACGTGCGCATGTATGAATTCCTCGACCGCCTGGTGACCGTTGCAATGCCGCGTATCCGCGACTTCCGCGGTGTAAAGCCGTCCTTCGACGGTCGTGGCAACTTTGCGATGGGCCTGAAGGAACACATCGTGTTCCCCGAGATCGATTTCGACAAGGTCGACGAGGTCTGGGGCATGGACGTGATCATCACGACCAATGCAAAGGAATATGGCGAGCACTCGGCCGACGCACAGGCCAAGGCTCTGCTGACCCATTTCAACATGCCGTTCACCAAGGCGTAAGAGGAGCGATATCATGGCTAAAAAAGCAATGATCGAGCGCGAGAAGAAGCGCGAGCGCCTGGTGGCCCGGTATGCCGCCAAGCGCACTGAACTGAAAGAAATCGCAAACGACGAATCGAAGCCGATGGAAGAGCGCTTCAAGGCCCGCCTCAAGCTGGCCAAACTGCCGCGCAATTCCTCGCCCACCCGGCTGCACAACCGCTGCCAGCTGACGGGCCGTCCGCACGCCTACTACCGCAAGCTCAAGATCAGCCGTATCGCCCTGCGCGACCTCGGTTCGAACGGCAAGCTGCCCGGCGTCGTGAAGTCGAGCTGGTAAGGAGGGGATGAGATGAACGATCCTATCGGCGATATGCTCACCCGTATCCGCAACGCACAACAGCGTGGCAAGTCCACGACGTCGACACCGGCGTCCAAGCTGCGCGGCTGGGTTCTGGATGTACTGGCTGACGAAGGCTATATCCGCGGCTACGAAAGCAGCACGGACGAGCGCGGCCACCCCGCGTTCGAGATCAGCCTCAAGTACTTCGACGGCACGCCTGTCATTCGCGAAGTGAAGCGGGTCTCCAAGCCCGGTCGTCGCGTCTACATGAGTGTCAATGACATCCCGCAGGTCCGCCAGGGGCTGGGTGTGTCGATTGTCTCCACCCCCAAGGGTGTGATGTCGGACGCAAACGCACGCGCAGCCAACGTCGGCGGCGAAGTGCTCTGCACCGTATTCTAAGGAGGCCTGAACACATGTCTCGTATTGGTAAGAAGCCGGTCGAATTGCCCTCGGGCGTGTCGGCCAGCGTCTCCGGCCAGACCATCGAAGTGAAGGGCCCGAAAGGCACCCAGAGCTTTACGGCCACGGATGACGTGACCCTCAAGGTCGAGGAAAATGCAATCTCGGTGGAACCGCGCGGCAAGTCCAAGCGTGCCCGCCAGCAGTGGGGCATGTCCCGTACTGTGGTTGCGAACCTCGTCCACGGCGTCCAGAACACCTTCAAGAAGGAACTGGAAATCCAGGGCGTGGGTTACCGGGCTCAGCTGGCAGGCAAGGTCCTGAAGCTGAACCTGGGCCTGTCGCATGACGTGGATTTCCAGATTCCCGACGGCATCACCATCACCTGCCCCAAGCCCACCGAGATCATCATCGAAGGGCATGACATTCAGCAGGTGGGCCAGGTTGCGGCGAACATCCGCGACTGGCGCCGGCCCGAGCCGTATAAGGGGAAGGGTATTCGCTACAAGGGCGAGTACATCTTCCAGAAGGAAGGCAAGAAGAAGTAAGGACGCAAGGCAATGGCAAACAGCAAACGTGTACTGTTCCAGAAGCGCCGCCTGCGCGTCCGGAACAAACTTCGCAAGGTCAACGCAGGTCGCGTTCGCCTTTCGGTTCATCGTTCGAACAAGAACATTTCTGTCCAGCTCATCGACGATGTGGCGGGCAAGACCCTGGCAGCAGCTTCCTCGCTGGAGCCGTCGCTGGGTGTTGTCGGCAAGAACAACGTCGAAGCAGCAGCCAAGGTGGGCGCGGCAATCGCCGAGCGCGCCAAGGCAGCCGGTGTCGAAGAAGCATACTTCGACCGTGGCGGCTTTCTCTTCCACGGCAAGGTGAAGGCCCTGGCCGACGCTGCGCGTGAGGGTGGCCTGAAGATCTGAGGTTTCGGTGCGCAGTCCCTGCGCACCGTTCGCAAGCTGCGCCTCCGGGCGCAGCTTATTTTGCAGGCGGGAACGCCTCGATGATCGAGGGGCCGGACGGCCCACTGCGATTGAACAAACCGGTGCTCTTGGGCACCACGAGAAAAGGAATGCCTTATGGCAGAACGTGAGAACAAGCGTGGCGGCGGCCGCGGTCGTCGTGACCGCGAGGAGCAGGCGCCCGAATTCGCCGATCGCCTGGTGGCGATCAACCGTGTGTCCAAGACCGTCAAGGGTGGTAAGCGCTTCGGCTTCGCCGCGCTCGTCGTCGTGGGCGATCAGAAAGGCCGCGTCGGCTTTGGCAAGGGCAAGGCCAAGGAGGTCCCCGAGGCCATCCGCAAGGCCACCGAGCAAGCCAAGCGCAAGATGATCCGCGTGCCGCTGAAAGAGGGCCGCACCCTGCACCACGACGCCAAGGGCCATCACGGCGCAGGCAAGATCACCATGCGGACCGCCCCCCAGGGTACCGGTATCATCGCAGGTGGTCCGATGCGTGCCGTCTTCGAGATGCTGGGTGTTCAGGACGTCGTCGCCAAGTCGACCGGCTCGCAGAACCCCTACGCGATGATCCACGCCACGCTGGACGCCCTGCGCAACCAGCAGTCGCCGCGCAACGTTGCGCAGCGTCGTGGCAAGAAGGTCGCCGACATCCTGCCCAAGCGTGATGACGCGCCCGCAGCCGAGACCGAGGAGGCCTGATCATGGCTAAGACCATCGTCGTCAAACAGGTCGGTTCGCCGATCCGCCGCCCTGCCATCCAGCGTCAGACCCTGGTCGGCTTGGGCCTGAACAAGATGCACCGCGTGCGCGAGCTGGAAGACACTCCGGCGGTTCGCGGCATGATCCGCAAGATCCCGCACCTGGTGGAAATCGTCGAAGAGCGCGACTGAGCCTCTTTCCCGATGTGAACAAAAAGCGCCCTCCGGTTCGTCCGGGGGGCGTTTTCCGTTTTACGGGGCTATCTCGAAAAGTTCAATTTGTCGCAGGGCGGGGTCGCACTACCGTCTCCCGGGAACAGAACACTGGGAGCGCTACACATGACCTTCACCCGACGCAATTTTCTTCATACCGCCGCTGCCGCCGGAAGTATCACGGTTCTGCCTTTCGCGGGTCGTGCCGGTGGCCACCTGCCGAACGAGTTCAAGACCTCCGACGGCACGGTTCTGGTGCATCCCGTGCACCATGCGTCCATCGTGCTGGAGACGCCGGTGGGCACGATCTACGTCGATCCGGTGGGTGAAGTCTCGGAATACGAGGGCTTTCCGGATGCCGATCTTATCCTGATCACGCACCAGCACGGCGATCACTACAATGCCGATGTGTTGGCCGCGCTGAAGGGCGAAAACACCCAGATGCTGACCAATCCAGCGGTTTTCGACATGCTCTCGGACGAATTGAAGGTGAACACCAACGCACTGGCCAATGGCGCCAGCGCCAGCCTGACCGGCCTCCAGGTGGACGCCATCCCGGCCTACAACATGACCGAAGGGCGCGAAAACTTTCACCCCAAGGGGCGTGACAATGGCTATGTCCTGACGATGGGCGATTTCCGCATCTACGTCTCGGGTGATACCGAGGACATCCCGGACATGCGCGCACTGGAAGGCATCGACCTCGCCTTTGTCTGCATGAACCTGCCGTTCACCATGACGGCCGAGGCTGCAGCGGACGCGGTCCGCGAATTCGCTCCGACCTATGTCTATCCCTACCATTATCGCGGCCGGGACGGCGGCACGCAGGACCCGGCGATGTTCGCAGAGATGGTCGGTGACGCGGCCACGGTGAAGATGGGCGACTGGTACGCCCCGGGCGAGCTTGGCTGACAGCGCCTCTTGCCGAACCGAATGGCCTCCCGCAAAGTCCTTGCGGGAGGCTTTTTCATGGCATTGGATGTTTCGACCTTCGATCTCAACGCGATCGGCCCGGATTTCATCGAAAATCCGCACCCGGTCCTGCACCGGCTGCGGCAGCAAAGCCCGGTCCACCGCAACGCGGACGGCTCTGTCTTTCTGACCCGCTTCGACGATTGCATGGCCGTCTACCGAAGCCGCGACATGCTGTCCGACAAGACGGAGGCCTTTGGCGAAAAATTCGGCCAGTGCCCGCTGCAAAAACACCACACGACCAGCCTGATCTTCAACGATCCGCCTTATCACACGGTGGTGCGCAAGCTGATCTCTGGTGCCTTCACCCCGCGCAAGCTGGCCGAGTTCGAACCGCTGATCGACAAGATCGTCGATCGGCTGCTGGACCGGGTCGAGGACCTGGGAGAGCTGGACCTGATCGAGGACTTCGCGAAGGTTCTGCCGACCGAGATCATCAGCTTCATGCTGGGCATCCCCGAGGAATACCGAGCGCGGCTGCGCGGTTACTCGCTGGCGATACTCGGTGCCCTGGACCCGGTGGTGCCGGCGGAGCGGCTGGCCGAAGGCAACCGCGCGGTCGAGGAGTTCGGAGAGATCCTTGGCGATCTCATCGACCATCGCCGCCGCAACCGCGAGGGGGCGCATGAAGGCGAGGTGCTGGAATCGCTGATTTTTGGCGAACACGAAGGGCGGCGGCTGACGCAGGAAGAGCTGATCCAGAACTGTATCTTCTTGCTGAACGCAGGCCATGAGACGACGACCAGTTTCGTCGGCAATTCTGTCGGCCTGCTGATGGACAACCCCGACCAGCACCGGATGCTGTTGGACGACCCGGACCTGATCGGCCCCGCGGTCGAGGAGTTCCTGCGGGTCGAAAGCCCGCTTCAGATCGGCAATCGGCTGGCGGGCGAGGATATCGAGCTGTCGACCGGGGTGTTGCCCAGGGGCTCCTATATACATACCTCCATCGCTGCGGCGAACCGCGATCCCGAGGTTTTTCCGGATCCGGACCGGGTGGACATCACGCGGCGACCGAACCGACACATTGCCTTCATTACCGGGATTCACGTCTGTCTTGGCGCCTCTCTGGCGCGGGTCGAGGGCAAGATCGCCGTTGGGAAATTCGTGCGGCGCTTTCCCAGGCTGACGGCGAATGGCCCGCGCGCGCGGGTGCCGCTGGCCCGGTTCCGCGGGTATGCGACACTGCCGGTCCGCGTGCGATGAGCGACGCGCCCCGGGTCGACCTGGACCCCGCAGAACTGGTTGCCGATCCCTATCCGTCGCTCGCCCGTCTGCAGGCCGAGACGCCCATCGCCTTTGTCCCGCAACTGGGGGCCACACTGATCACCCGGCGAAACGTGATCTTTGAGCAGGAAAAGCGGATCGAGGTGTTTTCCTCGCGTCAGCCGCAGGGACTGATGACCCGCCTCATGGGCGAGAACATGATGCGCAAGGATGGCGAGGAACACGGGGCCGAACGACGCGCCTGTTTCCCTGCCTATTCGCCCCGCACCGTGCGGGATCGTTGGTCCGACGCCTTTCGCAAAGCGGCACAGGATGCGCTGGAGGACATGGCGCGGCAGGGGCAATGCGATCTTGTCCCCGACTACGCCATGCGCCTGTCGGGAGAGGCCTTGCGGGCAATCACCGGGCTGCACGGGCTGACCTGGCAAGAGATGGATGCCGTCAGCCAGGGGATGATCGACGGGATTGCCAATTACACCGGCGACCCGGAGGTCGAGGCCCGGTGCCACGCTGCGACGGCCCGGATCGATGCGGCCATCGACGCGCAGGCGGGCGATCCAACGGAAATGTCCCTGTTGGATGTGCAGATGCGCGCCGGGCTGCCGATGGACAGCGTTCGGGCGAATATCAAGCTTGCGATCTCCGGCGGCCAGAACGAACCGCGTGACGCGATTGCGGGCTGTGCCTGGGCGCTCTTGGCCCATCCGGCAGAGCTGGCCCGGGTGCGGGCGGGCGAGGCAAGCTGGCAGGATGTCTTCGAGGAATTCACCCGCTGGATCGCCCCAATCGGTATGAGCCCGCGCGAGGTTGCGCGGGAAGATGTGGTGGAAGGGGTGCGCTTCGATCCCGGCGACAGGGTGTTCCTGATGTATGGGATCGGCAACCGGGATCCGGAGGTCTTTGATCGGCCAGAGGTCTTTGACGTGACACGCGACACCCGGCCGAGCCTGGCCTTCGGCGCCGGTCCGCATTTCTGCGCGGGGGCTGCCGCCTCGCGCTCCCTGATCGCCGAAGTCGCTTTGCCGATGCTTTTCGAAAGATTTCCGCGGATGGAGCTGCCCGGGCCGGTGGCGTTCACCGGCTGGGCGTTCCGGGGGCCGAAATCGGTCCCCGTAAGGCTCGGGGGCGCCGTTTAGCGCCCCCGGTCGAACTCACGCCGCCTTGGAGCGGCGGGTGCGGCTGCGGCGCGGGCGCCCGGGTTTCGCGGCGTTGCCACCGGGGCGATTGCCAGGGCGCCGGTTTCCGCCGCCGCGAGAGGGCTTCTTGACCGGCTCCCACGGTTCACCGCCCGCCACTGCGATGTCGCGGCCCATGACCTTGAGGATCGCATGGAACTCACCCATCTCGGTGGGCGCGCAATAGGCGATGGCCGTGCCGTCCAAGCCGGCGCGCGCGGTACGCCCGATGCGGTGGACATAGTTGTCGGCAACGTTCGGCAGATCAAAGTTGTAGACGTAGCGCACCGAGGGAATATCGATGCCGCGCGCGGCCACATCCGTGGCGACCAGCACCTTCAGTTCGCCGTCACGGAACGCCTTGAGCGCGCGGTCGCGCTGGCCCTGGCTCTTGTTGCCGTGGATCGACCCGGCGGCAAAGCCCTTGGCTTCGAGGTGCTTCTTCAGCTTCTCGGCGCCATGCTTGGTGCGCGAAAAGACCAGCGCGGCCTCTGTGCGGTGTCCGTCCAAGTGGTTGACCAGCAGGGAGGCCTTGTGCGCCTGTTCGACGAAATGCACGCTCTGCTCGATGCGCTCGACGGGTTTGCCCGGAGGTGTCACCTCGATCCGTACGGGATTGGTCAGGTAGGCGGCCGCGATCTCTGCCATCTGCTTGGGCATGGTGGCCGAAAACAGCATGGTCTGACGTTCTGCGGGCAGATGCCTGGCGATCTGGCGCAGCGCGTGGATGAACCCGAGGTCCAGCATCTGGTCGGCCTCGTCCAGCACCAGGAACTCGGTCCCGTCAAGGCGCACCGACTTGCGTTCCATCAGGTCGATCAGGCGGCCCGGGGTGGCGACCAGCAGGTCGGTGCCCTTGGCCAGCCGCTGTGCCTGCGCGTTCAGCGATGCGCCGCCGGTGACGATGCCGATCTTGACCGGGGTGCCGGCGGCGTAGATGCGCAGGTTGTCAACGATCTGCTTGGCCAGTTCGCGCGTCGGCGCAAGGATCAGCCCGTGCGCGGACTTGGCGGCGGGGCGCGCCTGCTTGCGCATCAGGGTCGAGATCAGCGGCAGGCCGAAGGCGGCGGTCTTGCCGGTGCCGGTCTGCGCCAGGCCCATGACATCGCGGCCGTTCATGGCGTGCGGAATGGCCTGGGTCTGGATCGGGGTGGGTTCGGTGATGTTCTGTTCGGCCAGGTTGGCCAGGAGGCGGGGCGGCAGCCCCAGCATGTCGAAATCCAAGAGTACGTCCTTTAGTGCGGGGGATGCCCGCGAAATCATGCGTTTCCCGCCACGACAGGTGTCGCGGCGCGCACGGGTGAGACCGCAGACCTGGGCGCGGGGCATCGTGCCATCGCGCCTGTTGCGGTTCTGGACCCCCGCGTGAAATGGGAACCATGTGGGAAAGATGTGCCGAGAGGGCGCTTTCGCCCGTCAGCCCCGCTCACGCGGCGGGTGCGGCAACTGGAGCGTACATGCGGTGCTGCGGTGCAGAAGTCAAGGGCTCAGGCGGGAATGCCCTGCATTGCCCGCGGGCGCAGTGGTGCCAGGCGCAGGGCCATCGCCTCGCGTTCCAGCCGTTCGCGGCGATAGCCAAGGCTCATCGCCCCGAGGATGGCGCAGTAGAGCACCAGCAGATAGGCCGGGTAGGCCAGCAGGACCGGAGTGAAGGCGCCGACCGACAGCAATCCCAGCAGCGCGGCCAGTGCCGATAGCCCCCAGCAGGCGGCCGTTTCGGCGCGTGGTTCGGCATAGGCCTTGAGGATCGTCGGCACGCCGCCCAGGGCGCTGATCGCGATGGCGATGGCCAGGGCAAACACCGCGTCGTCTGTGACCCACCACAGCGCCAGTCCGCTTCCCGCGACTGCGTAGATCGCCAGGTCGCGCGCATTCAGGATGCTGCCCATGCCGAAGCGGATCGAAAGCGCGAAGATCAGGACCGTTTCCGCCGTTTCGACGCCGACAAAGAACAGGGAGGCATCGGCCCCCTTGTCGACGTTGGACATCAGGCAGATCCCCGACAGCACCGACCATATCAGCCAGGTCGACCGCGCCGGGCGCGTGCTGCCGCAAAGCATGTCGCGGATGTAGGGCAGGCAGGCGAGGTTGCTGACCACGATGGAAGCGATGCCGAGTGTTACAAGCCAGTTGTCGGCAAGGGTCATGGTCAGGTCTCCGGGGTTGACCGCGCCAGGAAATTTGCGCGTCTGGGGACACCCTGCCTAGGACGGACGGGCCATGCCATTCAGCGATTCCCTACCGTATGGAATACCGGACCGCCGCAAGCGTCGTGCGGGGAGGCCGTGGACTGCAGGGAAGGCTTGTCTTGGCCGGGGTGCTTCGCTATACGCCCCCGGTGGTCCAAGGGGACCCGATTCACAACCAAGAAACGCCGTGGTCTGTCCATCATCGCTTCGCGGGCAGCATCCGGCATAGGAGAAGCGACATGAAACTCAATGAACTGCGCGACAATCCCGGCGCAACCAAGCGCAAGCAGCGCATCGGCCGTGGCCCCGGTTCGGGCCGTGGTAAAATGGGTGGCCGTGGTATCAAGGGTCAGAAATCGCGTTCGGGTGTGGCCATCAACGGTTACGAAGGCGGCCAGATGCCGCTCTACCAGCGTCTGCCCAAGCGTGGCTTCAACAAGCCGAACCGCAAGGCATATGCCGTCGTCAACCTGGGCCTGATCCAGAAATTCGTCGACGCGGGCAAGCTGGACGCCGGCAACATCACCGAAGAAACGCTGGTTTCCTCGGGTCTCGTCCGCCGTTCGCTGGACGGTATCCGCGTCCTCGCCAAGGGCGAAGTGACCGGTGCCCTGACCATCAACGTCACCGGCGCGTCGAAATCGGCAGTCGCCGCCGTTGAAGGCAAGGGCGGTTCGCTGACCGTCACCACCGCGGCAGCGGCGGAATAACGACTTGTGAGCGGCGCGCCCGCCGCTTACATGTCCAACAGTTTTCCATTGCGCGCCGCCCGACGGAAAACCCGTCGTGGCGGCGTTTGACTGAAAAGAGAGATCCGCATGGTATCCGCAGCAGAGCAAATGGCCGCCAACACCAGCTGGGCGGCGCTTGGCAAAGCAACCGACCTGCGCAATCGCATCTTCTTCACCCTCGCCCTTCTGATCGTCTACCGCCTTGGCACATACATCCCCGTTCCGGGGATCGACGGCGCCGCGCTGCAAGAGTTCGTCGAGCAGGCAGGGCAGGGCGTTGCGGGCATGGTGTCGATGTTCACCGGCGGCGCGCTGGGACGCATGGGGATCTTTGCGCTGGGCATCATGCCCTACATTTCGGCCTCGATCATGGTGCAGCTCCTGACGGCCATGGTGCCGGCCCTGGAGCAGCTCAAGAAAGAGGGCGAGCAGGGCCGCAAGAAGATCAACCAGTACACCCGTTACGGCACGGTGGCGCTGGCGGTGATCCAGTCCTATGGCCTTGCGGTCAGCCTGGAGGCCGGGGATCTGGTGACAGATCCGGGCTGGTTCTTCCGCGCGGCCTGCATGATCACGCTGGTCGGCGGCACCATGTTCCTGATGTGGCTGGGTGAGCAGATCACCGCCCGCGGCATCGGCAACGGCATCTCTCTGATCATCTTCGTCGGCATCATCGCCGAGGTTCCCGCCGCGCTGGCACAGTTCTTCAGCCAGGGCCAGTCCGGCGCGATCAGCCCGGCGGTCATCGTGGGCGTGATCCTGATGGTGGTGGGCGTCATCACCTTCGTGGTCTTCATGGAACGGGCGCTGCGCAAGATCACCATCCAGTATCCGCGCCGCCAGGTCGGCATGAAGATGACCGAGGCCCAGCAGAGCCACCTGCCGGTCAAGGTCAACCCCGCGGGCGTCATCCCGGCGATCTTCGCCAGCTCGCTGCTGCTGCTGCCGGTCACGATCTCGACCTTTTCGGGCGGGTCGGACACCGGCCCGATCATGTCGACGATTCTGGCCTACTTTGGTCCCGGACAGCCGCTCTACCTGCTGTTCTTCGGCGGCATGATCGTCTTCTTCGCCTATTTCTACACCTTCAACGTCTCGTTCAAACCCGATGACGTTGCGGACAACCTCAAGAACCAGAACGGTTTCGTTCCGGGCATTCGCCCGGGAAAGAAAACCGCGGAATACCTGGAATACGTCGTGAACCGCGTGCTGGTCCTGGGCTCCATCTACCTGACGGCTGTTTGCCTTCTGCCCGAGATCCTGCGCACCCAATACGCCATCCCGTTCTACTTTGGCGGTACTTCGGTTCTGATCGTGGTCAGCGTGACCATGGACACCATTCAACAGGTCCAGAGCCATCTCTTGGCACATCAGTACGAAGGTCTTATTCAAAAGTCGCAGCTGCGCGGCAAGGGTAAGGGCCGCAAGAAACGGGGGGCACCAGCGCGTCGATGAACATAATTCTTTTGGGACCGCCGGGGGCGGGCAAGGGCACGCAGGCACGTATTCTCGAAGAGAACCGTGGCATGGTCCAGCTGTCGACCGGCGACATGCTGCGCGAGGCCAAGGACAGCGGCACCGAGATGGGCAAGATCGTCGCTGACGTCATGGCCCGCGGTGACCTGGTCACGGACGAGATCGTGATCGGCCTGATCCGCGAAAAGCTGGAAACGGTCTCGGCAAACGGGTTCATCTTCGACGGCTTCCCGCGGACGCTGGCCCAGGCGGACGCACTGGGCAAACTGCTGGCCGATGAGGGGCAGACGCTGGACAAGGTGATCGAACTGCGTGTGGACGACGATGTACTGGTGCAGCGCATCACGGCGCGGTCGACCTGCGGCAGCTGTGGTGAGGTCTACAACGATCTCACCAAGCCGATCCCCGAGGACGGCAAATGCGTGAAATGCGGCGGAACAGAGTTCAAGCGCCGCGCCGACGACAACGAGGACAGCCTGCGGACGCGCCTGATGGCCTACTACAAGCAGACCTCGCCGCTGATCGGCTATTACTACGCGCTGGGCAAGCACAGCAGCGTCGACGGGCTCGGCGAGATCGCCGATATCCAGTCGGCGATTGCCGGACAGCTCGACGCATGAGGATCGGACGGACGGCGGCAGCCCTGCTGATCGGCGGGCTGTCGGCCGTCGGCCCGGCCCTCGCCGAAGAGATCCTCGACAATCCGGGCTACTGCGATCTGCCCTACGAGGATCGCGAACTGGCGGACATCGTGACGCTGACGCCCACCGGGATCGAAAGCCACGGCGCGCGCTGTTCTTGGTCCGGCGCGCGGTTTGTTTCGGGCCAGTCCCTGTCGGTCACGGCGACCTGTGACGACGGAGGCAGCCAGTGGCAGACTGGGCTCTGGATCAGCGAGACAAAGGGCGGTTTCGTGCGGGTCGTGCCGGAGGGAATCTTCCCTCTGCCAGAGATCTATTTCCCCTGTTCGCAATGGTCGCGAAAATAGCCTTGACAGGGGGTTGACCTTCTGGGCCCTGCCCAATAGGTAGCCCCATCCCGCAAGGGAGCCATTGCCCGAATCGTGGATCCAGGATTCGGGAAGATCACCTGAGTTATGACAGACGCCCGGCAGCCGCATGGCCCGGGCTTCCGTTGTGAAAAAAGGGCCTGGAGCTACGGGCTCGCAACGAAAGGAACAGAGACTTGGCACGTATTGCCGGCGTCAACATCCCGACCCACAAGCGCGTCCCGATCGCGCTGACCTACATCCACGGCATTGGCCCCGCCACTGCCAAGGAAATCTGCGCGGCCACCAACATCGACGTGGCACGCCGCGTCAATGAGCTGAGCGACGCAGAAGTCCTGGCCGTCCGTGAATTCATCGACGCCAACCTGACCGTCGAAGGCGACCTGCGCCGCGAAGTTCAGATGAACGTCAAGCGCCTGATGGACCTCGGCTGCTACCGTGGCCTGCGCCATCGCCGCAACCTCCCCGTCCGCGGTCAGCGGACCCACACCAACGCACGCACGCGCAAGGGCCCCGCAAAGCCCATCGCAGGCAAGAAGAAGTAAGGGGAGAACGGACTCATGGCACGCGATACTCGCCGCGGTGGCGGCAAGAAGAAGGTCTCCAAGAACATTGCAGCCGGTGTGGCGCATGTTAACTCGTCCTTCAACAACACCAAGATCCTGATCTCGGACGTGCAGGGCAACGCGATCTCCTGGTCGTCGGCCGGCACGATGGGCTTCAAGGGTTCGCGCAAGTCGACCCCCTACGCCGCTCAGCTTGCTGCGGAAGATGCCGGCAAGAAGGCGCAGGAACACGGCGTGAAGACGCTGGAAGTCGAAGTGCAGGGCCCCGGTTCGGGCCGCGAATCCGCGCTGCGCGCGCTGGCTGCCGTCGGCTTCAACATCACGTCGATCCGCGACGTGACGCCGATCGCCCACAACGGTTGCCGCCCGCCGAAGCGCCGCCGCGTCTGATCCATCGGACAGTTTTTCGCGGGGCCGGGCCTTTTGCCCGGCCTCGCGCCGTCGTTTTGAAACCTCGGGCGTCGGTGCCTTCGGACATGGGGCGCTGGCAGGTATGGAGGGAACTGCATGATCCACAAGAACTGGGCTGAACTGATCAAGCCGACGCAGCTTGAGATCAAGCCGGGCGCCGATCCGTCGCGCATGGCCACCGTCGTTGCCGAACCGCTGGAGCGCGGCTTTGGTCTGACTCTGGGCAACGCACTGCGCCGGGTCCTGCTGTCGTCGCTTCAGGGCGCGGCCATCACCAGCGTGCAGATCGACAACGTGCTGCACGAATTCTCCAGCGTGGCCGGTGTGCGTGAAGACGTCACCGACATCATCCTGAACCTCAAGGGTGTGTCGCTGCGCATGGAAGTCGAAGGCCCCAAGCGCCTGTCCGTGACCGGCAAGGGCCCGGGCGTCGTGACCGCTGGCGATATCGCCGAAAGCGCGGGCATCGAGGTGCTGAACCGCGAGCATGTGATCTGCCACGTCGACGAAGGCGCCGAAGTGTACATGGAATTCACCGTGAACACCGGCAAGGGCTACGTCAGCGCGGACAAGAACAAGCCCGAGGATGCGCCGATCGGTCTGATCCCGATCGACGCGATCTATTCGCCGGTCAAGAAGGTCGCCTATGACGTGCAGCCCACCCGTGAGGGCCAGGTGCTGGACTACGACAAGCTGACCATGAAGATCGAAACCGACGGCTCGATCACGCCCGAGGACGCCGTGGCCTTTGCCGCGCGCATCCTGCAGGACCAGCTGTCGATCTTCGTCAACTTCGACGAACCGGAGTCGGCGGGCCGCCAGGACGAGGACGACGGGCTGGAATTCAACCCGCTGCTTCTCAAGAAGGTGGACGAGCTGGAACTGTCTGTCCGTTCGGCGAACTGTCTGAAGAACGACAACATCGTCTATATCGGGGACCTGATCCAGAAGACCGAAGCCGAGATGCTGCGCACCCCGAACTTTGGCCGCAAGTCCTTGAACGAAATCAAGGAAGTGCTGTCGGGCATGGGGCTGCACCTGGGCATGGACGTCGAGGACTGGCCGCCGGACAACATCGAGGACCTGGCCAAGAAGCTGGAAGACTCGTTCTGAACCAATCGTAGGATGGGTGATATCACCCATCCTACCGGGCATCCGCCCCAAGGAGAGCCGGTGACACGCATCGCCGGCCGGACAAAGCAAAACCGCCCGTAGAGGGCAAAAATCGGAGTAAAAACAATGCGTCACGCAAAAGGTTACCGCCGCCTGAACCGCACCCACGAGCACCGCAAGGCGCTGTGGGCAAACATGGCCGGCTCGCTCATCGAGCATGAGCAGATCAAGACCACCCTGCCCAAGGCCAAGGAACTCAAGCGCGTCATGGACAAGCTGATCACCCTGGGCAAACGTGGTGACCTGCACGCCCGCCGCCAGGCGCGCGCGCAGCTGAAGGAAGACAAGGACGTCGCCAAGCTGTTCGAGATCCTCGGCCCGCGCTACGCCGAGCGTAACGGCGGCTATACCCGTGTTCTCAAAGCAGGTTTCCGCTACGGTGACATGGCCCCGATGGCCATCATCGAGCTGGTGGACCGCGACGTGGACGCCAAGGGCGCAGCCGACAAGGCGCGCGTGGCTATGGCCGAGGCCGACGAAGAGTAATCTTCTCTTCAATGGAATTCATGAGGGCCCTGCCGGTGACGGCGGGGCCTTTTTCATGCCGTGCTTTTTCATGCCGACCGGGCGTCCCGGAATTTTGTACAAAACGTACGAAACGTACGGCGATTCCAGCATTTTGTACAAACGGGCAAGATCCGGTTCACCCAGGTAAACCGCTTTCGATTTTCCAAATCCGTGACGGTGCAGCTCCGGGGCCGATCACTTGGCCGTGAGCGGGTCCCGCATGTCGCGGGCCAGGGCCTGCAACTCGCTGCCGAAACCTTCGGTCAGCCTGTCGGCGGCGGCAAGCCGGACCTCTTCGGGTTTGTTCTGGCCCAGCTTGAAGGTGCTCTGGACCTCCGTGATCTCCAGCCGGAAGGGCAGGATCATCCGCAGGAACCGCGCCTTTGTCTCGGCGCTCATCTTGTCCATCGTCCAGGGCGCCTTGTCGGGCAGCCGGGTCTCGAAGGCGGCGCTCTGGGCGGCCAGCAGCGGCTCCAGTTCAGAGACCGGGCGCGGGTGCAGCGTGCCGATGAGGTGGACGGCGGTGTAGTTCCAGGTCGGCACCTGGTCGTCGATCCCGTACCAGTCGGGTGAGACGTAGCCGTCCGGCCCGCTTACGACCAGCGTGACGGGTTGCGGCGTGGCGCAGGACCGCGCGATTGGGTTGGACCGGACAAGGTGCAGGTCGGCCTTTGTCCCGCTCTCAGACAGGAGGAAGGGGACATGCGCAAGCAGCGGCGCGCCCTCGGTCGAGAGCGTGAGCACCCCGAAGGAGCGGGCGCGCACAAGCGTCAATGCGGTGTCCCTGTCGGTCTGCCGGAAGGTCGGGTTGGGATGCATGGCTCAGGCCGTGAGTTGCTGGCCGTCAAAGCCGGTGATCCGCGCCTGCACGATCTGGCCGACGGGCTGCGGGGCGGCAAAACGCACCTCTGTGAATTGTTCGGTCCGGCCCATGTCCGGCGCCTCCATCAGCACCGCGTGGTCGCGGCCGGCCTGGGCGGCAAGATGCGCCTGCACCTGCGATTCTCCGGCGGCGCGCAGGCGGGCGGCGCGTTCCTTGATGACGCTGCCGTTGATCTGCTGCGGGATGCGCGCGGCGGGGGTGCCGGGGCGGGCCGAGTAGGGGAAGACGTGCAGCCAGGTCAGGTCGCAGTCCGAGACCAGTTTCAGCGAGTTCTCGAAATGCGCCTCTGACTCGGTCGGGAAACCGGCGATGATGTCGGCGCCAAAGGTCATCTCGGGGCGCAGGCGCCGCGCCTCTTCGCAGAAACGGATCGCATCGTCGCGCAGGTGACGGCGCTTCATGCGCTTCAGGATCAGGTCGTCGCCGTGCTGCAGGCTGAGGTGCAGGTGGGGCATCAGGCGCGGCTCGGAGGCGATGGCCAGCATCAGGTTGTCATCGGCCTCGATCGAATCGATCGAGGAGATGCGCAGGCGCGGCACGTCGGTCAGCCGCAGGATGCGCATGACCAGATCGCCCAGGCGCGGTTCCCCGGGCAGGTCGGCGCCCCAGGAGGTCAGGTCGACCCCGGTCAGCACCACCTCGTTATAGCCCTGGTCCACGAGGCGCCTGATCTGGTCCACGACCACACCGGCGGGGACCGAGCGCGAATTGCCCCGGCCATAGGGAATGATGCAGAAGGTGCAGCGGTGATCACAGCCGTTCTGAACCTGCACATAGGCGCGCGACCGCGAGCCGAAGCCGTCGATCAGGTGGCCGGCGGTTTCCGTCACCGACATGATGTCGTTGACCTGCACCTTTTCCGTCTCGCCGATGAAATCGCCCGCGAGGCCCTTCCAGGTGTCGGGGGCCATCTTTTCGGTGTTGCCGATGACGGCGTCGACCTCGTCCATCGCGGCAAAACTCGCCGGGTCGATCTGGGCGGCGCAGCCGGTGACGATGACGCGGGCGTCCGGGTTTTCGCGGCGCAGCCGGCGAATTTCCTGACGGGCCTTGCGCACGGCCTCCTGCGTGACGGCGCAGGTGTTGACGACCACGGCGTTGTGCATGCCCGCCGCCTCGGCGAGATCCTTCATCGCCTCGGTTTCATAGGCGTTCAGGCGGCAGCCCAGGGTGGTGAACTTGGGCGCGCTCATGGGTTCGCGTCCAGCCAGTCTGCGGTGAACTGGCCGTCAAAGACATGCGCGGTGCCGCCGGTCATCCAGACGCCATCCTCGCGCCAGTCGACCTGCAGCGTGCCGCCGTCGAGGTCGATGCGGACGCTACGCCCGGTCAGGCCGCGCCGTGCGGCGGCGACGGCGGTGGCGCAGGAGGACGAGCCGGAGGCCAGTGTCACGCCCACGCCACGCTCCCAGACGCGCATCCGCAGGTGGTTTTCGCCCAGCAGGCTGGCCACCTGCACGTTGGTGCGCTGCGGGTACAGCGGGTGGTGTTCGTAGCGCGGGCCGAATTGTTCCAGCGGGATCGCCTCGGCATCCTCGACGAAGAAGGTGCAATGCGGGTTGCCCATGCCGGTGGCGGTCGGTCCGCCCTCGATGGGCAGTTCCAGCGTGTCCATTTCCTCGGCCAGCGGGATCTCGGCCCAGTCCAGTTGCGGCGGTCCCATGTTCACCGAGGTCAGCCCGTTGCCGGCATCGACGGCCTCGAGCGTGCCGCGATCGGTGGTCAGGCTCAGGCGGGTCTCTCCGGTCTGATCCATCAGGTGGCGGGCGATGCAGCGGGTGGCATTGCCGCAGGCCGCCGAGGTGGAGCCGTCGGAGTTGTAGAAGGTCAGGTGCGGCTGGTTGGCGTTCTGGGTGATGACGGCCAGCTGGTCAAAGCCCACGCCCCTGTGCCGGTCGGCGATGGCCGCGATTCGCGCAGGGGTCAGCGCCGCCTCGCGCTGCCGCGAGTCGATCACCACGAAGTCATTGCCAAGCCCGTGCATTTTCATGAAGGGCAGTGCGCGCGCGTCCTGTGTCATGGCGCGCGATATACGCCTGTCGCGGGGTGGTTTCCAGTGTCCCGGCGAGCGATGAGAAAAAGCCTGCAAGATTCCTGATTTTTTGGCTTGACCCCGACCGGGCATATTCATAGTTAGGCCGCCACAGTGGGCCGTTAGCTCAGTTGGTAGAGCAACTGACTTTTAATCAGTGGGTCGTAGGTTCGAATCCTACACGGCTCACCACTGAATCAAGGGCTTGGCCAGAGATGGCCAAGCCCTTGTTCGTTTCCGGGGCACACTGCGCAGCTTCTTCGTGACCTTTATTGCCCGGTCTTGCGGGTTTGCACATTTCCACGGCAGCGCGCCGCGCTTTTTCCTTGTGATCGGGCAAGCGCCGCGCGGTTCTTGACGCCGATCAAGGGGCTGCCTTGCCAGACGTGGGATGACGGGGCAGGGATCAGACCCGGGAACAGGAGCGCCGGACGGATGGCGGATCAGGAAGAGGTCGTGACCTTGCTGCAGCAGCCCGCGCTGTACGCCGGCGCCGCGGACGTGGACGTGGTCCGGACGCATGGGGCCTATGTCTTTCTCGGCGGGGACACGGCGCTCAAGATCAAGCGGGCGGTGCGCTACGACTACCTCGACTACTCGACGCCGGAGCTGCGCGCGGCGGCCCTACGGCGCGAGCTGGAGCTGAACGCGCCCGCCGCGCCGATGATCTATCGCGACATGGTGGCGGTGACGCGGGGGGCGGACGGTGCGCTGGCGCTGGATGGCGCGGGCGAGGTGGTGGAATGGGCGCTGCGGATGTGGCGGTTTCCGGACGAGGATCAGCTGGACCGGGTGGCAGGGCGTGGCGCGCTGGACCGGCCCCTGGCCGAGACGCTGGGCGAGAGCATCGCGCAGTATCACGCGGCGGCCCCGGCGCTGGCCGCGCCCGATGGTGTGCGGCGGATCGGAGACATCCTGGACGAACTGGGGCGCGAATTCGCGGGGATGGAGGGCGCGTTGCCCGCCGAGGGCATCGCGCGTTTTCTGGACCGGGCCAGGGAGGCGCTGGCGCGACAGGCGGCCCTGCTGGACAGCCGGGCAGAGGCGGGCCACGTCCGACGCTGTCACGGCGACCTGCACCTGCGCAACATCGTCCTGATCGAGGGCCGGCCCGTGCCCTTCGACGCGCTGGAATTCAGCGAGGAGCTGGGCACCTGCGACGTGCTCTACGACCTGGCCTTCCTGCTGATGGACCTGCGCCACCGGGGGCTGGCCAGGGCGGCGAACGCGGTGCTGAACCGTTACCTGTTCGCCGCCGCGACCGATGACCATTATCGCGGGCTGGCCGCCCTGCCGCTGTTCCAGGCGGTGCGCGCGGGCATCAGCGCGATGGTGGCGGTCCAGACGGCGCGGGCGCAGGGCGGCAGCGCGCCCCTGTTGCGGGATGCCGGGCGCTATCTTGACGATGCCATTGCCGTGCTGGAGCCGGGGGCACCGAGGCTGGTGGCCCTTGGCGGGTTGTCCGGCACCGGCAAGACCACGGTGGCGCGCGGGCTGGCGCCGGACCTGGGGGCGCCACCGGGGGCGGTGCATCTGCGCAGCGACATGATCCGCAAGGCGCTGTGCGGGGTCGATCCCCTGACGCCGCTGGATGCACGCGGCTATAGGCCGGAGGTCAGCGCGGCGGTCTATGACCGGATGGACGCGCTGGCGCGCGAGGTTCTGCAGGCGGGACAGACGGTGATCGCGGATGCGGTCTTTCTGAACCCGGACGAACGCGCCGCCATCGCGCAGGTCGCCCAAGACCTTGGCGCGGGCTTTGCCGGGCTGTGGCTGGAGGCAGAGGGGGCGGCGCTGGTCGCCCGCGTGTCAGACCGCCGGGGCGATGCCTCGGACGCGGATGCAGAGGTGGTGCGGGCCCAATTGGCGCGCGATACCGGACCCATCGGCTGGGCCCGTGTCGATGCCTCCGGCGCGGCGGACGAGGTGCTTGCCGCCTGCCGTGCCGCGCTTGGGGGGACTGGGCAGGCGCCGGCCTGACGCGCGCTCAGGTCTGCAGGACGTAGCTGCCCGGCGCGGCCATCAGCGGCGGCAACCCGGCCTCTGCCCGGCCCATCGGCGGCGGGGCGCCCCTTTCGCCGGTGCTCTTGGCCTCCAGCCAGTCGAACCAGACCGGCCACCAGGACCCGTCCTGGGGATCGTGGCGGGTCAGCCAGGTGTCCGGGTCCATGTAGTTGCGGCCCGGCGGACGGTGCCCCCGGCGGAAATGGCGATGGGGTTGTCCCGGCACGCTGAGCACGCCGCCATTGTGCCCACCCGAGGTCAGGACAAAGGTCAGGTCGCCATCGGTGAACAGGGCCGTCTTGTAGACAGAGCGCCAGGGCGCGATGTGATCCTTTTCCGTGCCCAGCACGAAGAAGGGGGCGGAAATGTCCTTGAGCGCGATCACCCGCCCCTCGACCGAGAACCGCCCGGCGGTCAGGCGGTTTTCGAGGAACAGCCCGCGCAGGTATTCCGAATGCATCCGGTAGGGCATCCGCGTGGCGTCCATGTTCCAGGCGGAGAGGTCGAACATCGGGTCCTCTTCGCCCAGCAGGTAACGGCGCAACAGGCGGCTCCAGACCAGGTCGCGCGCGCGCAGGATCTGGAAGGCGCCGGCCATCTGCGGCGCGTCCAGATAGCCCTTGTCCCACATCATGTCCTCGAGAAAGGCGATCTGGCTTTCGTCGACGAAAAGCATCAGCTCGCCCGCCTCGGAGAAATCGGTCTGGCCGGCCAGCAGCGTGACCGAGGCCAGCCGGTCGTCGCCGTCGCGTGCCATTGCCGCCGCCGCGATGGCCAGGATGGTGCCGCCCAGGCAATAGCCGCAGGCATGGACCCGGGGCGCCCTGGTGATCACCTGCACCGCCTCCAGCGCCTCCATCACGCCGCGGCGGCGGTAGTCTTCCAGCGACAGTTCGCTCTGCTCGGCGGTGGGATTGCACCACGAGATCGCGAAGACGGTAAATCCCTGCGCGACCAGCTGCGCGATCAGCGATTTCGGCGGGCTGAGGTCGAGGATGTAGTATTTCATGATCCAGGCCGGGACGATCAGCAGCGGCTCGGCGTGGACGGTTTCGGTCTGCGGGGCGTATTGGATCAGTTCGAACAGGTCGTTGCGATAGACCACCTGACCGGGTGTGACGGCCAGGTCCTTGCCCACGTCGAACCCCTCGGGGCGCGGGGCGGGCTGTTGCGCGATCATCCGGGCGCTGTCTTCGGCGAGGTGCCTTGCGCCCTCGACGAAATTGCGGCCGCCGGTCTTCAGCGCGGCCTCGACCACCTCGGGGTTGGTCAGTGGAAAGTTCGAGGGCGAGACCATGTCGAGCCCCTGCCGTACCATGAAATTCACCCTGTCGGCGCTGATCTTGCGCATGCCGCGAATTTCGGCGGTGGCCTCTGTCCACCAGGTCTCTTGCGCCAGGAAGGCGGTCTTCATCGCGCGGAAGGGGGGCAGGGCCCAGCCCGGGTGGTCGAAGCGATGATCGCCGGGCGCGGGCTGCGGTCCCTCTGAGCGTCCGGCAAGGGCCAGCGCGGTTTCACCCGCGATGCGGGAGGCTTGCTGGGTCAGTGCGGTCATCCGTCCGGGCGCCGCGGCCAGGTGGGACAGCCAGTCCATCCAGGCCGAGGCGGCGGAATGCGGCGAAAGGCCCCCGGTGGCCCGGGCGCGGGTGGCGCGCAATGCGCGGTCCAGCGTGTTGCTGTCGGTGTCGGTCATGGCTGGGTCCTGCGGTCGCTTGCCGAAAAGGTGAGTCGGGGGCACCCTAGGGGAGGTCCTGCAAAACCCCGATGACGTGGATCAAAGTTTCGGCGTGTCGCCGCGCGCGGCGGCTTGACGTGCGTCAAATCGTGCGGATCGCCCATGCCCTAGGTTGCCCGCGAACAGGACGCGCGTGATCCTGAAACCCTGAACAGACGGACGAGGTGCGGCATGATGGCGGACACTGGCGGGGCAGCCTATGGGCTGACCTCCACGCAGGCGGCGGACCGGCTGGCCGAGGTCGGGCCGAACCAGCTGGCGGAACGCAAACCGGTTTCGCGCTGGGTGATCCTGGCGCGTCAGTTCACCAGCCCTCTGATCGTGATGCTGATCGCCGCCGCCGGGATCGCCGCCGCGCTGGGCGAGACGGTGGATGCCGTGGCCATCGTGCTGGTCGTACTGCTGAACGGAGTGTTGGGCTTCGTGCAGGAATGGCGCACGGAAACCGCGCTGGCGGCGCTGCGGAACATGCTGGCGACAGAGGCGCGGGTGGTGCGCGACGGCGCCCAGGTGATGATCGACACGCGCCAGATCGTGCCGGGTGACCTGGTGATCCTGGACAGCGGCGACAAGGTGCCTGCCGACCTGGTGCTGACCTCCGGCATGCGGCTGAAGGTCGACGAGAGCGTGCTGACCGGGGAATCGGTGCCCGTGGACAAGCACCTGGGTGACGAGGACGTGCCCCTGTTCATGGGGTCGAACGTGGTGGCGGGCCGGGCCGAGGGCGTGGTGCGCGCCACCGGGCCGCGCACGGAATTCGGCCATATCGCGGAGCTGACCGCCTCGATCGACGTGGGCGAAACCCATTTGCAGGCGCAACTGGCGCGGCTGGCGCGGCTGCTGGGAGGTCTGGCGCTGGGGCTGGCGGGGCTGGTGCTGGTGGCCGGTATGTTGTCGGGGCGCGCGTTGCACGAGATGTTCCTGACCGCGATTGCCCTGGCCGTCGCGATGGTGCCCGAGGGGCTGCCGGCGGTGGTCACGATCACGCTGGCGCTGGGCGCCTCGGCGATGCTGCGGCGGCAGTCCTTGGTGCGGCGGTTGCAGGCGGTCGAGACGCTGGGCGCGGCGACGGTGATCTGCACCGACAAGACCGGAACGCTGACCGAAAACGCCATGACCGTGACGCGGATCTGGACGCCCGGGCGCAGCTACGAGGTCACGGGCACGGGCTATGACCCGGCGGGCCATATCGCGGCGGAGGGCGAGCGCCTGCGCGCGGCGGATGATCCCCGTCTGGCGGACCTGATCGACGTGGCCCTGTCCTGCAACCACGCCGAGCTGGGCCACCGCGACGGCGGCTGGCACATGGTCGGCGACCCGACCGAAGGGGCGCTGGTCACGCTGGGGTTCAAGGGCTGGTCCGATTTGCCGAACCCGGCGGACCGGCTGGCCGAGATCCCCTTTGACGCCGAGCGCAAGCGCATGAGCGTGGTGATGCGAAGGGGCACGGGACTGGTGCAGATGGTCAAGGGCGCGCCGGAATCCGTTCTGGACGTCTGCACGCAGGTGCAGGGGGATGGGGGCGCTGTCGAGCCCCTGACCGCCGACCGCCGGGCCGGGATCGAGGCGGTTGCGGCAGAGATGGCCTCGGACGGGCGGCGGCTGTTGGGGCTGGCGATGCGCCCTGTCGAGGACCCGCTGGCGGGGGAAGAGGGTCTGATCTTCCTGGGACTGGTGGGCATGATCGACCCGCCGCGCGCCGAGGTGAAACAGGCGGTGTCCCTGTGTCGCCGTGCCGGCATCCGCGTGGTCATGATCACCGGGGACGCAGCCCCGACAGGCGCCGCCATCGCGCGCGAGATCGGGTTGCGGGTGGATCGCATGCTGACCGGCGAGGATCTTGACCACCTGTCCGAGGATGAGTTGCACGAGCTGCTGAAGGGCGACGTGCATTTCGCCCGGACGGCCCCGGCGCACAAGATGCGGCTGGTCGGGGCCTTGCAGCAAAGCGGCAACCTGGTTGCGATGACCGGGGACGGCGTCAACGACGCGCCCGCCCTGCGGCAGGCCGATATCGGCATCGCGATGGGCAAGCGCGGCACGGACGTGGCCAAGGATGCCAGCGACCTGGTGCTGCTGGACGACAATTTCGCCACCATCGTCGGCGCCGTCGAAGAGGGGCGCCGCCAGTTTTCCAACATCCAGCGGTTCGTCCGCTACCTGCTGTCCTCGAACGCGGGCGAGGTGCTGGCCATCGTGGTCAACCTGTTCCTGGGCGGGCCGCTGATCTTCCTGGCGACGCAGATCCTGTGGATGAACCTTGTCACCGACGGGGTGACGGCGGTGGCGCTGGGCATGGAGAAACCGGCGCCGGACCAGATGGACCAGCCGCCGGTGCCCGCGGATCATCCGATCCTCGATCTGCCGGGGCTGGCGATGATCGCCTGTTTCGGCCTCTATACCGGGGGCGTCAGCCTGTGGCTGTTCTACGGCCACCTGGGACAGGGAGAGGACCTGGCCCGGACGATGGCCTTCGCGGGGATCGTGGTCTTTGAAAAGGCCAGCGTCTTTGCCTTCCGGTCGTTCCGCCTGCCGATGTCGGGGATCGGCTACCTGTCGAACCGGCCCCTGCTGCTGGCCTTTGCGGTGACGATGGCGATGCAGGTGGCGGCGATCTACTGGCCGCCGCTGCAACACCTGCTGCACACCGTGCCGCTGAGCTGGGAGCAGCTGGGCCTGCTGGGGGCGCTGGCGCTGCCGCTGCTGGTGGTGCCGGAAGCGGTGAAATACGCCCGCCGGTCGCGGGCGCGGGGGCTGACGGTGGCGGCGCGTTGACCTGAATCAACGAAGCGCGGGGCGCTTGCTTTACCCTTCGGTCATTCCGAGGGGAGGGAGGACCCGATGGCTGACATGGACACGGACGACAGGCGCACCCTGATCTGGTTCGAGCATCTTCGGCGCGGGGACGTGGCGCTGGTGGGGGGCAAGAACGCCTCGCTGGGCGAGATGGTGCAATCGCTGGATGCCAGCCGCATCCGGGTGCCGCCGGGGTTTGCGACCACCTCCTCCGCCTATCGCGCCTTCATCGCGGCCAACGGGTTCGGCGCGGTGCTGCGAGAGGAACTGGCGGCGCTGGGCGAGGGGCGCAAGACATTGGCGCAGGCGGGCCGCGCGATCCGCGAGACGCTGGCGACAGGGGCCTTTCCGCCGCAGATCGAGGCTGACATCCTTGACGCCTACCGCGAGCTGGGGCGGCGCACGGGGCGGGAAAACCCCTCTGTCGCCGTACGCTCCTCGGCCACGGCCGAGGACCTGCCCGACGCCAGTTTCGCGGGCCAGCAGGAAACCTTTCTGAACGTCGAGGGCGAGCGCGCGCTGCTGATGGCCTGCCGCCGCTGCTATGCCTCTCTGTTCACCGACCGGGCGATCACCTACCG
>NZ_JARAMO010000304.1:0-18143 GCF_028807275.1 Mameliella sp. AT18 | reverse complement strand
AGGTCGTCGTCGATGCCGCCGTCCAGCGTGTCGTTCTCACCGCCGCCGTCGATCGTGTCGCGGTCATCGCCAGTGGCGATGTAGTCGTTGCCCCGGTTGCCTTCGACATAGTCGCGACCGTCTTCCTGGTTCGGGTCCGAGGTGAAACCTAGGTCGTTCAGCGGCGTCCCCGGGAAGAAGGCGGGATCGTCGCCCTCGTAATCCGAGAAGGTGTCGGTGCCCGCGATGATGGTATCGTCACCGGCCCGGCCGTAGATCGTGTCCGCACCCTGCACGTCAAAGAGCGAGTCGTTGCCGCCCCCCAGATCGACAAGGTCGTCGTCGATGCCCGGATTCACGGTGTCGTCGCCACCGCCCGCCGAGATCGTGTCGGCGTCGTCGCCAGTCTGGATCAGTTCGGCAGAACCGTCGCCCACGATGTTGTCGAGGTCGTCAGAGGGATCGGGATCCTGGTCCAGGCCATCCAGCGGGTCCAGGGGCTGATCGCCGGGAGCAACCGGGAACACGTCGGTGTCGATACGCGGCACACCATCGTCCGCCACTGTGATCGATACCACACCGGTGTCCGACCCGCCCGAGGAATCGGACACGTCGTATTCAAAGGTGTCGGTGCCGGTGAAACCGTCATCGGGGGTGTAGGTGAAGGTGCCGTCGCCGTTGTCGACCACGGTGCCATTGGCCGGATCGGTGTTGAACACGACGGTCAGCGGATCGCCGTCCGGATCGCTGTCGTTGGCCAGCACGTTGATCACCACAGCGTCACCCTCGGTGGTGGTGGCGCTGTCGTCCACGGCCACCGGCGGCTGGTTGGGATCACCCACGGTAAAGGTGATGGTTGCGGTGTCGCTGCCGCCGTTACCGTCGGAAATGGTGTAGGAAATCGTGTCGTCGCCGACGAAATCCGTATCCGGTGTGTAGGTCACGGTGCCGTCGCCGTTCAGAACGGCGGACCCGTTGGACGCCGGGGTGATGCCGGTGACGGTCAGCGTGTCGCCGTCCGGATCGGTGTCATTGGCCAGGGGGGTCACGTCAACCGGCGTGCCGCCTACCGTGGTGGCACTGTCGTCGACCGCGTCGGGGTCCTGGTTCTCGTCGACCACGTCCACGGTCGAGAACTCGATGTCCGAAACGGTCACGCCCTGCTGGCTGACCGCCCCGTTGGCATATTCGATCTGGATACTGGCCACCGGGCCGTCGATCTCGACCAGAACCGAAGACGTGGGATCCTCAAAGCCGGTTTCCGCAAGGCCACTCAGCAGACCGCCAGTATTGGACACGGCCGAACCCAACGTCAGGGTCACCGGCACTTCGGTGCCGTCGGGTGCAAAGGCGGTGACGCTGAGAATGTCCTCGAAGCCCGACCCGCTTTCGTAGAGATCGCCACCCGCGCCCATGTCGATGTCGTTGATGCGGAACGAAACATTCTGCGCCGCATCGGTGTAGAGGTCGGTGTTGGTGGCGCGGAAGTCCAGCACCGTGGTCGAGGTATCGGTCCCAGCGGCTTCGCCTTCACCAAAGAGCTTGAGGAACGACTGGTTCGAGAAGCTCTCGTCCGGGGCGACGTAGCCGGGGGCGTCGAAGGTAAAGGCCGATGCGCCGGCCTGGATAGCGTCGAACGAGATGTCGACGGCCACCCCGCCCGCGTCCACCGTGGCGGAAACGCCTCCGTCCGCGTCCGGGAGGTTGGTGCCAAAGGGACCAAGGGCACCCCATTCCAATACCAAATCAGCCATTCTCTCGACCCTCTTCCAAAACAGACGGAGGACCGCGCCCCGCGCCATTGCACCGGCAATGCCTGTGGCACTGCCCTTAAATTCGCGTGCTCGCCATGCCAGTGCTTGTGCGAAGTGATCGCGCGCCCGGCCCACGTCGTGACGCGGACAAGGATGCCTTGACGGCACGGATGGCTCTCCATCCTCGCTTCACTTCGCATCTCGGATGCGAGCGGTTCAGCGGCCGCCCCCGTGGCCAGCAGACTTCACCCCCCAGTTGGGCTTGCAAAATTATTACTTTGCCCACTCTGTTCCGAGAAGGAGAAAATGGCGCATCCCGGCACAGTCCTGCCGTGAAATGGACAGTTTGCAGCGGATTTGCCGTGAATTCGACACGGATTGATCCGGCAACTTATTCAGAAATCGAAACAAGTAGCGCCCACAAAAGGTACAGAAACGAACTTCGGGCACCATATTTGGCGTCTCATCCCGATTCGCGACCGGCGATTGTCATCAATTAAAAAACAGTTAATGAAATACCTTTTCCAGCCGGGCGGCCGCCCTCTTCCTGCCACAATTCACACTGGACTGTCGCGGCAGAGGCATCAATCCTGCAACCGGCGCGGGATTGGGCAGAGAGGTCATCAGGCAATAGTGATGGAAATCCGAATCATTCGAAACAAATCGCGTATTTGCCTCTCAGGGCACTGCCAGCGGCGCTGCGCCACAGCATTTCTGCGAAAATGCCTTAGTTTGGCACGGCACTGAGCCTAAGCTGCGATCATGCCCTATTCCGCCCTGCCCCCTCAGGCCTTCTGGAAACCCTGCCGTGCTGCGGGAGATTTTCACCTGGACGCGCTCTACACGCCCAAGGTCGCGCTGCGGCCCGGGATGCGCATCGCCACGGCGGGCAGTTGTTTCGCGCAGAACATCGCCACCTATGTCCGCGCCTCGACGCTGGAGCTGGTGGAGGCAGAACCGGCCCCGGCCCTGATGCCGCCCGAGGTCGCCCGCCGATATGGCTATGGCCTGTTCTCGGCGCGCTACGGCAATATCTACACGGCCCGGCAGCTTCGCCAGTTGCTCGAGGATGCCGAGGACGCGCAGCTGCACGAAGAGGCGCTCTGGCGCCGGGGCGATGTCTGGGTCGACGGGTTGCGACCCAACGTGGAACCCGACGGGTTCACCAGCGAGGAAGAGCTTTGCGCCTTCCGCCGGGATCACCTGCGCCGCGTGCGGGCGATGTTCGCCACCACCGACGTCCTTGTCTTTACCCTGGGTCTGACCGAATGCTGGGCCGATCGCGACAGCGGGCTGGTCTACCCCAGTGTTCCGGGTGTCCTGGGCGGGCGTTTCGATCCGGAGCGTCATGTTTTCGTCAACCAGGGCTTTGCCGAGGTTCACGAGGACCTGACGGACGCTATCGCCCGGCTGCGGCGCTGGAATCCCCGGATCAAGGTCCTGCTCACAGTCTCTCCGGTTCCGCTGACCGCCACCGCCAGCGGTGCGCATGTGCTTGCGGCAACCACCTATTCGAAATCGGTCCTGCGCGCCGTCGCCGGCGACCTTGCCGCGCTGGACGCGGGGATCGACTACGTCCCCTCCTACGAGATCATCACCGGCACGCCGTTTGGCGCGCGTTTCTACAACGACAACCTGCGCACCGTCACACCCGAAGGCGTCGCCACGGTCATGTCGGTGTTCTTCGGCGCCCACCCGGAACTGGGCGGCGTCCCGCGTCCCGATCTTGCCTTTCCCTCTGCCACATCCCGGCAGGATCGCCAGAACGATATCTGCGAAGAGGCCCTGCTGGAGGCTTTTGCCACACCGGAGGCCGGGGCATGAGGTTTTGCCTGATCGGGGATTCCCATGCGGCCATGCTGATCGCGGCCCATCGCGCCGATCCGGCGGGCGACGCGTTGGCCATCGTTGCCAAGCCCGGCCTCGCAGCTTCTGACATCGCGGTCGAGGATGGGATCCTGCGGGCGGTCTCGGAGGACCTGTGCAAACGTCTGGACGGGATGGGCACGTCCGACAGGCTGGATCTGCGCGACTTCGACGCCATCGTGATCGCGGGTTTGGTGCCATCGGCCTTTGCCGCCGTGCGGTTGCAGCAGGGCCATGCGGTGTCCGGCTGGCCATCGGGCGCACGGGCGCTGGCCCGGGCGTTGACCGACAGTCCAGGCGCGCCGCGCCCGCTGATGACCCGCTCGGCCTATCGCGCGGCCCTGGTGGCCCTGACGGAAAGCTCTCTGGGCGCCACGCTGGCACGATCCGCGCCCTGTCCGGTGCTGCTCGTGCCACAACCTTTCCCCTCGGACGCCCTGTTGCAGATGGAAGGCAAATACCCGGTCTTTCGCCGCGTCGTCCGGAACGGCGACGGCGCCGCCCTCGCCGAGGATCTGCACGCCGCATACTATAACGTTTTCAAAAAGATAGACGTCGCAAGCTATCTTCTGCAATCCACGCACACGCGCAGCCACGACTGCCTGACACGGGCCGATCTGATGCGAGCGGGTCCCCGCCTGGCCGAAGGCGGACGGCAGGAAAGCGACGATATCCTGCACGGCAACGCGACGCTTGGCGCCGTGCTCTGGGCAGGGCTGCGCCGGCGCCTGCGGACACCCGTCGAAACCACCTCAAATCCCTGAGACTTACAGCCAAGGTTCAAAGGCTGCGTTAATCGCCAATTGCCAGTTTCCCCGGTGGGGGCGACTGGAGGTGACACGTGGGAACACCGATTGTCGTATTGGCTGGGCAAAGCAATGCAGGCCGCATCGCGGGCGAGATCATCGACGCGCTGAACGAAACTTATGGGGCCGGGAACTATGTCCTGGTTCGGGCACATTCCTCGGGCGCACCGCTGACCAGCGCCCGGGACGGCAAGACCGACTGGGAAACCCCGGGCGAAATGCGCGCGGTGATCGTCGATGAAACCATCGCCGCCCTGCTGGCCACGCCGGACGGCTATGTCGCCGGGGTGATCTGGGTCCAGGGCGAAGGCGATACCGACCGCTCGGGCACGCCCGCCGATTACGCCCCGGACTTTCACGACCTGATGGGCGAATTCCGCGCCGGTGTCGCCTCGGCGATCAACCGTCCCACCGGGGTCGAGAACGCGCCCATCGTGATCTCCGGTCTCTCGGACCATGCCCCCGCCGCGTCCGAGCGCCTGCACTGGGACGCAATCCAGGCAGAGCTGATCCGCCTTGGCGCCGACAATCCCGGGATCGTCACGGTACGGCCCGACCCTGTCATGGCCGCCGCAGGGATCGCCCCGGCGCAGATCTTTTCCGACGGGCTGCACTATTCCGACCCCGCCAGTGTCGCGCTGGCCGACAGCCTGGTGGCCGCGCTGATGGACATGCAGGTCACGGGCACCGGGGGCGCCGACACGCTGGTGGGCACCGCCGGAAACGACGTCTTCGTGGTCGATCATCCGGGCGACATCATCATCGAGGAAGAGGACGCCGGCATCGACCTCGTGCGGTCCTCGGTCGACTTCGAGCTGCGCACCTTTGGCCTCACCCTGGAAAACCTGACGCTGACGGGCACCGCCGACCTGAGCGGCACGGGCAACGGGCTGGACAACGTGCTGACCGGCAATTCCGGCGACAACGCACTGAACGGCGCCTGGGGCAATGACGTGATCTACGGCATGGCGGGCGACGACACGCTGCAGGACACCAAGGGCAACGACACCCTGGTCGGCGGCACAGGCAACGACGTCTACTACGTCGACAGCCCCGACGACGTGGTGATCGAACTTCCCGGCGAGGGCCACGACCGGATCAATACCTCCGTCACCTTCCGCATGTGGGCCGATGCGCCCGAGGTCGAGGACCTGGTCCTGACCGGTTCCGGCGCCATCGACGGCATCGGCAATGGATGGAACAACCACATCACGGGAAATGGCGCTGCCAACTACCTGGATGGCGCGCGCGGCCACGACCTGCTCGAAGGCGGCGGCGGCGCCGATACGCTTCTTGGCCAGTCCGGCGCCGATACGCTGCTGGGACAGGCCGGGGACGACGTACTGTATGGCGACCAGGTGACCGGCGCCTCGACCACCTATGCCGGCATGGCCTTTCGCCTGTACCAGGCCACGCTGGCGCGTGCGCCGGATGCCAACGGCTATGGCTACTGGACCGAGCAATTGGCCAATGGCGCCAACTATTTCAACGTCATCGCGGGTTTCGTGCAAAGTCCCGAATTCCAGGCCACCTACGGCAACCTCACCGACGAGGCCTTTGTCGAAATGCTCTACCAGAACGTCCTGAACCGCGCCTCGGATGCGACCGGCAAGGCGGTTTGGATGGGCTACCTGGAGGACGGGCAAAGCCGCGAATTCGTGGTCTCGCATTTTGCCGAAAGTCCCGAATTCAAGCAGATGATGGAAGCAGAGCTGGCGCGCTGGACCCGCGCGCTGGGTCCGGATGACGTGCTGGACCCGGGTGCCGGGGATTCCACCCTGTCCGGGGGCGACTTGTCCGATACCTTCGTCTTTGCGCCCGCCTCGGATGGCACCCATGTGATCACCGATTTCGAAAGCTGGGACACGCTGGACCTGCGCGGCTTCGGCTATGCCGACACGGCGGACGCGCTGGCAGAGTTCCGCCAGCAAGGCGACGACCTGGTGTTCCAGGACGCCGGCGTCACCGTGGTTCTGCAAGACAGCACCGTCGAGGACCTTGGGCCGGACACGCTGCTGCTGTGAACACGACGATGCAGGCCCTTGCCTGATGGAAAGGTGACATGACACCGGCCCGGTCCCCCCCGGGGGGCAACCGGGCCGGCATCCTGGCCGGGTCAGTCCCCTTGCCCGGCCAGGCGTTCTCGCAGGAACTGGCGGATGTCCCAAAGAGACTTTTCGGTCATCGAGACATAGACCAGCGCCATATTCGTCCGCTCGCGCACCATCTCGCCCGGGAAAGGCAGGTAGCTCAGCTCACGCGATCCGAAGGATGGCGAGGCCGTGCCGACCTGCCACTCGGTCTTCAATTCCACGTCCACCAGTTTCAGCGCGGTGCCGCCGCCCGCGCCGGGTCGCTCGAAGGGCACGCCCGCCAGCCGCAGATAGGCGGTCTTGTCCGCCGCTTGCACGAAACCGTCGATGAATTGCGTCGCCAGCACCTGCAACTCTGCCGCCTCATCCTCGGGCGGCAGGTGGCTGTGCAGGTGGTCGTGGTCATGCGGGTGGTTGTGGTCGTGAGGGTGGTGATGATGATGGTGGCCGATATGGCCGTTCACGATGTCATGCGGCATGCGTTCCTCCAGCCCGGCTCAGGGCTTGTTGCTCCAGCGGTTGCCCTCGTATTCGCCGTGCGGGATCGTCACCGGCTTGTCGATGTGCTTCTTGTGCGCGCCCATCTTGCCCGCCGCCACCATCGAGCCCAGCACATCCACGATCACCCGCGTCCCCATCAGCGCCGTGATGTCCGAGGTGTCATAGGGCGGCGAAACCTCGACCAGCTCCATCCCGCAAAGCCCCTCGGCCGCGACCTTGGAGGCCAGAGCCAGCGCCTCGCGCGGCAGGAAGCCGCCCGGTTCCGGCCAGCCGGTTCCGGGAACGAACCCGCAGTCGATCGAGTCGATGTCGAAGGACATGTAGACCATGTCGACCCCGTCCCATGCCATCTCCAGCGCCATCTCGGCGGTCTTGTCGACGCCCATCCGCTCCATGTCGGACATGGTGATGATGTTGGTCTCGCGCTCGCGCGCGACCTTGACTGCCTCGCGCGGCACCTGCCAGCCTCCAATCCCCACCTGTACCAGGTTCTTGGCGGGCACGTTGGGCAGAAGGGTCGAATGGAACCACGGCGTGGTGTGCATTCGCTCGTCCAGGTCCTTTTCCTGGATGTCGGCGTGACGGTCGAAATGCACGATGCCGATCTTCTTCGAGGTGCATTCCGCGATGCCGCGCACACAGGGGAAGCCGATGGAGTGATCGCCGCCGATCATCACCGGGAAGCTGCCGGACGAGAAGACATGGCTGACGGCGCGCGAGATCTGGTCGAACGATTTTTCCAGGTTCGCAGGGATGGTGAACACGTCGCCCGCATCGCAGAGCGTCATCTGCTCGCGCAGGTCCACGCCCAGCTCGTAGTTGTAGGGCGTGTAAAGCGCGCTGATCTTGCGCACACCCTGCGGCCCGAACCGCGTGCCGGGGCGATAGGTCGTGCCACCATCGAACGGGATGCCCAAGACCGTGGCGTCATAGTGCTGAACCTCGGTCACGTCCTCGGCGTAAGGCGCCTTGAGAAAGGTGTTGATCCCCGCGTAATGCGGCAGTTCGCCCCGCGCGAAGGTCGGGATCGACTTGTCCTCGATGCTGTCCGCCCCGGTCAGGCCCATGCGCAGCGCCCAACGGCGTTCCTCGTCCCAGCGGTTCTCGGGCAGGTCGGCCTCGGCCTTCATCGACTTCCAGCCCTGCAGCCTGGTCAGGTCCGGGTGGTGGGCGCGGCGTTCATCCCCGCGCATGTCGCGGGGATGGTGCGACCGGCTGCGGTCACGGGGTGGGAACATCATGCTCGATCTCCTTTTTCATCGGGTATCAGGCCGGGGCCGCCGTGGCGGCCTCCGGCAGGACATAGTGAATCTTGTGGGCCTCCCAGGCCTCGGGCGGCTCCAGCTTGCGGACCAGGGTGTCCAGCACGGTCTGTGGGACCACGGCCTCGCGGTCACGGTTCTGCCGGCCCAGCCGTTTGGGCGGCACCTCCAGGTAGACGATCTCGACCCGCGCACCGTAGGCCCGCGCCAGGGACAGGGGCTTGGCCCGCACCTGGCGGCTGACGTTGGTCGCGTTCCAGACAAAATCCCGGCCCGCCCGCAGGTGCACCTTGGCCCGTTCCCGCGCCGCATCGATCACCGCGCCCTGGTTCGCCGTCGGGCTGACGCCCATCTCGTCGCGCAGCGCATCCAGGCTGACGACCGGGTGATCAGGCATATGCGCCGCGATCCAGGTGTCCTTGCCCGATCCCGGCAGCCCCGACAGCAGCGTGACGGTGCACCTGGGATCCTCCCAGGCCGCGAAATGCGGGTCCCGGTCCTCGCGTTCGAAAAAGGCCACGCGGCTTTCGTCATTGGCAAAGCCGAAAGGCGCGGTCAGACAGCCCTCTTCGACGAAGGTTTCGCGCGCGAGATCGGTGTTGGTGACGATCCCCGGCACGTCCTGCGCGATGCGCCCTCGCGCATCGGCGCGGGCGTGCAGGCACAGAAGGTCGGGCCGGCAGCGCCAGGACAGCTTGATCGCCTCGCGCGCCGGGTCGTCCCGTTCGATCAGCCAGAAGGGCACCTGGTGATAGCTGATGATCCCGCAGAGCGCCTCGCGCCAGGCAAAGGGCACCTCGACCTCGCGCAGCAGGCGGCGGGCCATCAGCGAGCCCCGGCGCGAATGGCCGGGGGCCTTGATGCGCCCATCCTCGGTGACTGTCGTGCCGGGTTTGCCCACGTCGTGCAGCACCGCCGCCCAGAACAGCAACTCCCGTTCTGCCCCTGGCAAGGCGCGCCAGTCCGGATCGGCAATCAGCGCCTCCAGCACCATGCAGGTATGGATGCCCACATCACCCTCGCCATGATGGATCGGGTCCTGCGGGCAGGCGTCCAGCGCCTGCAATTCGGGCCAGAGGGCCTGAATGCCCCCCCAGTCCAGCCGCCAATCGGGCGCCTGCGGCACCAGCGCCAGGAGATCGGGGAAAGAAAGATGTGCCATCACAGCCCCTCCCCGTCATAGGCGCCCGGCAGACCAAGGCACTCGGCAAAGATGTCGACCCCCTCTGCCAGCCCGTTTTCAAGGATCGGCCGGTCGTGCCAATGGCCTTCGGATGCCTCGATCGCCTGCTTGAAGCCCGCACGCACGTATTTGTACCGCTCGGCCACCACGCCCTCGCGCTCCAGCTTCACATAAAGCCCTTCGGCCAGGTCGCTCTTCTCGGTCTGCTTCCCGACCATCTCCAGCCGAGAGCCCGAGGCCAGGGCGGCGCGTTCCAGCGCCTCTTCCCAACCGGGCGTGCGGTACAGGGACGGCTTGATGAAGCTCTCGACCTGTTTGACGCTGCGCAGTTCGCCCACGTGCAAGACCGGCACCGGCATGATCGGCAGGCCGCTCAGCAGGTTCCACCGTTCCTCGGTGGGAAGAAAGACCCCGGCCTCGCGGTCGAAGACGTCGAACTCCATGAAGTAATGCGGCAGCGCGTCGTAGAACTGCGTGTGCTTGGCCAACATCCATTCGCCATACATGACGAAACGGCAATCCAAACGCGCGTGCAGGCGCGGCGCCAGCACGCTGGCCCATGTCTTGAAGAGGCCGAAGTGCCGTTCCCGCCCGCCGCCGGTCAGGTAGTGACCACGGCTTTGCAGCAGCAGGTTGCCCGAGGCGTCGAAGGAGACGGCGCAATTCGCGCCATCGAGTTTCTCTTCGACGACAAGGCTTTCGCCCGCCAGTTCCTTGAGAGGTTTGTCATCCGCCAGATCGCCCACCTGAAGGCGCGAGCCTTCAAGGTGCCGCGTCCGCGGGTATTTCAGAATATCCATTTGTCCATGTCCTGTCCGGGCACAAGGGGGATGCCCCCGCGCCGCTGCCCACATCGAACCGATGACCACCCCGGCGGGCGGCATCGCGTTGGTTCGTATGTGGCTGTCCATTACATGGCGAATACTCCTTGCGGCCGTCATAGGCGCCTTTGCACCTCCGGCCCAGTGGGGAATACCTGCCCTGCCCCGGCCCTAGCGTGCCTGCAACACATTGGTGCGCTCCCGCAGGGTCTGGAAGGGGATGCCATCGTCGCGGGCATCGAAGTCATATGTGATGGTTGCGGCGTTCTTTTCCGGGTCCTCCTCGTCCCAGACCGGCTTGTCGAAGGCCCAGACGCGATCCCCCAACTTGAATGCCTCTTCGAGGTCATGGGTGATCATGAAGACGGTCATGCCGGTCTCATCCCGCAGCTCCTGCAGGAAATCGTGCATGACGATCTTTGTCCCCGGGTCCAGCGCACCAAAGGGTTCGTCCAGCAGCAGGATCTTGGGGTCGCTGGCCAGCGCCTGGGCAATGGCCAACCGCTGCAACATGCCCCCCGACAGGTCCGCCGGGTACTGACCGGCCACATGGCCAAGCCCGATCCGGTCCAGCGTCTTGCGCGCCTTGGTGCGTTCCTCGTTGCGCCGCGCACGCGACAGCCGCCCCCAGAAATTCGTGTCGAAGGCAATGGCAGCCACCAGGTTGTCGATCACCGTCATGTGCGGAAAGACCGAATAGCGCTGAAAGACGATGCCGTGGTCGCGCCCCGGCTCCTGCGCCATCGGTGCGCCGTCGATGTGGATCTCGCCATGCGTGGGCAGTTCCTGCGCCAGCAGCAGACGCAGGAAGGTGGACTTGCCACAGCCAGAGGCGCCGACGATGGAAATGAACTGACCCTTGGCGACCGAGACGTTGATGTTCTCGATGATGGTGCGCTTGCCATAGGCCTTGGCCACGCCTTTGACTTCGACATAGCTCATAGCGACTCTCCATCCCAGGGGAAGGCCCGTTTCGAGATCTGGCGCAGCGCGAAATCCAGCAGGTAGGCGAGGAGCGTGATCCAGACGACGTAGGTCAGGATCACGTCCATCGCGAGGTAGCGACGGACAAGGAAGATGCGGTAGCCCAGCCCCTGGTCGGCGGCGATGGCCTCGGCGGCGATCAGGAACAGCCAGGCCGGTCCCAGCGACAGCCGCACCGCCCCGATCAGGCGCGGCAGGACCTGAGGCAGGATCACGTTCAGCCCGATCGCCATCGAGGAGGCCCCCAGCGTCTGCGCCTTGATGAACTGTTCGCGTGGCAGGTCGATCACCCGCTGGCTCATGTCGCGGATCAGGAAAGGCGCGATGCCGATGACGATCAGCGCCACCTTGGAGACCTCGCCCAGCCCCAACATGATGAAGAGGATCGGCAGCACCGCCAGCGGCGGCACCATCGAGAACACCGCCACGAAAGGCGCGAAGGGCGCGCGCATGTAGGGCAGCATCCCGATCAGGATCCCCATGACCAGCGCCAGCGAGGACGCGATCAGCACCCCGATGAACAGCCGCCTGAGGCTTGCCCAGGTGTCCAGCCAGAACAGGATCTCTCCCGACCGCCGGTCCGGTTCGGTCAAAAGGCGTTCAGCCGTCGACAGGATCGTGGTGGGCGCGGGCAAGAGCTTGTCCGACGGGTTCACCGCAAGCCGCATTTCCGATCCGATCATGTAGATGCCCAGCACGGCGAGAAACGGCAAGGTGGCCAGCACCGTGGCCAGAACCGGGCCCGGTCTTCGATTGATCCAGCGCATGGGGTATCCTCGACAGGCAGAGGTCCCGGGTCAGGCCCGGGACGGGGTGGAATGGACCCGGCCCGGTGCCTTGACCGGGCCGGGGGTCGCTCAGAGAGCCCCGTCCGCCGCCATCTGCATGTAGGTGGTGTCGAAACGGAACTTCACGTTGTTCGGGTCACCGGTGGTCGTGCCGTCGGGGTATTCCACGCCGACGAAATCCGGGCTTGGCGCGCCCTCGCCCAGGATGCCCTTGTCGAACAGGAACTCTGCCACGTTGACCATCGTCGTCGGCAACTCGGCCCCCTTGGTGAAGGTGACCGCCGCCGCCGGGTCATAGAACATCTCGGTCGACTCCAGTTGCGCCTTGTAGCCCGCAAGATCGGTGCCCGAGGCCTCGGCCATCGCGGTCAGCACCTCTTCGTCACCCGCCGCCATCAGGCTCAGAACCTCGTACCAGGCGCCCACCAGCGCCTTGCCGAAATCGGGATTGGCCGCCAGCGTGTCCGTGTTGACCACCATCAGGTCGATGATCTCGCCGGGGATGTCGGAACTGTCGAACACCTTGGTCGCGTTCGGTTCCTCCAGGATGGTCGAAACCAGCGGGTTCCATGTCACCACCGCCTGCACGTCCGAGGTGGTGAAGGCCGCGATCATGTCCGCGTCCGAGGTGTTGATGACCCCGCCCAGGTCACGCTCTGCCAGGTCGACGCTGTCCAGCGCGCGGGCCAGCAGGTAATGCGAGACCGACAGTTCCACCAGGTTGACAGGCTTGCCAGCAAGGTCGGCCAGGCCGCCGTCCTTGACGATCACCGCGTCATTGCCGTTCGAGAAATCGCCGACGATCAGCGCCGTAGTGTCCACGCCGCCGCCTGCCGGGATCGACAGCGTGTCCATGTTGGTGGCCGAAACGCCGTCAAAGGCACCCGCCGTGTACTGGTTGATGGACTCGACGTAATCGTTGATCTGCACGATATCGACGGTGATGCCGTATTTCTCGGCCCATTTGTCCATGATCCCGGACTCGTCCAGGTAGCCCCAGGGCATCCAGCCGACGTAGATCGACCAGGCCACGCGGAAATCGGTTTTCTCCTGCGCCAGCGCGGGTGCGCCGGCCAGCATGGCCAGCGCCGCGGTGGCGGCCATGAAATGGCGTCTTGCAAACATGGGTAATCCCCTCGTGCAGCGTTCCGCCAAAAGGTTCGCAAATCGGGGGACCGAGGCGGAACTCGAGAGAACGGTAGCCCCCAATGCGCAGTGTTCTCCCGGGTTTTTGCCCCGCCGTGTCCCGCCGGGAATTTGCCCGGCCGGTGGCGTCTCTTGGACCAGACCCTCAAGGGAGAGAGTGAGGCGGAACCCTAGACGCCCTGCATGGATCAGCATCTTGCGCATGGAATTTCTGTCACCTCGGGTGCTTCAAATCAGGGCGGTTCAAAATGGATTAGCTGAAAGTATACGCGATTTTCCGGGTCTCTGGTCGAAAAATCGGCAGGCTTGTTGCGCAACGCGTCCCCGCGGGCAAGGCTGCGGGCATGAGCTATCCCGTTGCCTCGCCGTGGTACGGCACAAAGCAGATCGACGATCGCACCTGGGTTCTGAGCGAACCGCATGTGCATCCGATCTTTTCCGCCAACATTTTCCTCGTGCTTGGGTCAGAGGCTGACATGGTTGTCGACAGCGGCATGGGCGTGGCGCCACTGCGGCCCGTGATCGACGCATTGCGGCCCGATCCTGAAAGGCCCCTGATCCTGTTCACCACGCACACACATGTCGATCACATCGGCGCCGCGCATGAGTTCGAGACCCGGCTCGTGCACCCGCTGGAGGCCGACGAACTGGCCGCGCCCGAAGCCTACAGCCTCGACACCTCCGGCATTCCGGACCGGCTCGCCAAGCTCTTTGCCGATGCCGGGTATCCGCCACTCTGGCCGCACCTTGTGGATGCGCTGCCGCATGCGGACTACGACCTGACCGCCTATAGGCTGCAACCTGCACCGGCGACCGAAACGGTCGAGGACGGCGCTGTGGTGGACCTAGGTGACTGGCAGGGCGAGGTACTGCACCTGCCCGGGCACTCACCCGGCCAGATCGGCCTTTGGAATGGAGAGAGCGGCACACTCTTCGGGGCCGACGCGATCTACGACGGACCGCTGATCTACGAGGGGCCGGGCATGGACATTGCCGCCTATGCCGAAACCCTGCGCCGCATCCGCGCGCTGCCAGTCAACCGGGTCCTGGGCGGTCACGACCCGGCCTTCGGGCGCGACCGCTGTCACCGGATCGTCGATCACTACCTCGCGCTCTGGGACGCCTGAACCGCCCCCTCAGGCCACGTCGTTGAGCACCTCCATCGGGCGCGTCAGCGACACGTCCCGCGACTGGCCGAAGAAATCCACCGCGTGCCAGATCAATTCTCCATCTCCGGTGCAGCTCAGCACGGGCAGCCCCTCGGTCAGGGGATTTGTGGACAGCTCCGCGATCCCGTGCGCCCCGTCCCAGCAACCAAAGGCAAATCCCTGCCCGAATTGCTGCTGCATGGCCCAGGTCCGCTGTCCCGCCTCCAGCGCGGCGATCATGTTGCGCGAGTTTTCCGCCTCCGGCAGCCCGACACCAAAGACGAACCGCGTTCCGACGGTGACCAGGTAGGCGTCCGCCGTGCCCGCCTTCATGTGCACCGCGCTGGCGGGATGGTCGCTGCGCCGGTTCCAGAGTTCCGCGTAATCGCCCAGCACCCCGGTTTCCATCAGTTGATCCGAGCCGCGGAATTCCAGCTGGCCGCTGTCTTCCTGCTCGGGGCGGCCATGCCAGTTGATCAGCCGCTGCCAGGTGCAGACATCCGCGTTCAGCTCGACCACGCCCGCGAACCCCTCGGCCCGCAAGAGCGACAGCAGCGCTGCGTCCGGAAGGTCCGCCAGCGCCGTGGCGCCGCGGGTGTCGGGCCGGTTCGGCGGGATGCGGACATCGACATAAAGCGGTCCGCACTGCATCCAGTGCACCGTTGTTTCCGTGTCGCAAAAGGCCTGCGACTTGAGCCAGGCCCTGTGCCAATGGCCCTGGAGGGTCTCAGTCGTGATCATTCCGCTGCCATCCTCTGTTCACTCATCGCCGTGATGATGTCCTCGGCGCTCAGGACCGCGCCTTCCTGCAGGTATTCCATCGCGGTCAACGCGGCCTGGTGCGCCTCGGACGAGGTGCCGCCCACGCAATCCGAAACCACGCGGCAATGGTAATCCCCCTGGTGCCCGTCGACGAAACTGTAGTGGACACAGACATCCGTCATGCCGCCGACAAGGATCAGCGTCTGCGCCTTCAGGGCCTTCAGGGCCTTCAGCAGGATTTCCATTTCCGTGCCGTAGAAACAGGAATACCGCCGCTTGGGGACGTAATAGTCGCCCGGCAGGCGGCCCATCTCTTCGAAGGCGACCGGCGTGCCCGGTTCCCCCTCCATGCAGTGGATGCCCTCGGACCCGTCCAGTTCGCGACCGTAATCCACCATGTCGCGGCGGTGGATTTCCTGCACGAAGACAACCGGGATGCCCGCGTCATGGGCTGCGTCCACGACGCTGCGGGCACGTCGCATGTTGTCGGAATAGCCCGGCATGATCGGGATACCGGGATCTCCGTCCATGAAGGCGCTCTTCTGGATGTCGATGACCAGAAGAACCGGGTTTCCGACGATGGTGGGCTGACGGGCCATGACGCTCTCCTTCAGTTGCGGGATTGATCCGCGCCCATCAGGCGCGGCAGGTCGCCCCAGCGGGCGACGGCGGAAAAGACAAGGACAGAAACACCGATGAAGGTGATCGCGGCCACGGCCATCGTCGGCGTGTATCCGTTCCTCAGCGAGTTGAAGATCTGCAGCGTCACGGTGGCAAAGCCCGAGGCCGAGACGAAGAACATCACGATGAACTCGTTGAAGGACAACACGAGCACGAAGAAAAAGCCCGAGATCGTATAGGGGATCGTCTGCGGCAGGATCACGGTGCGGAAGGTCACGGCCTCGGTGGCCCCCATCGTGGCGGCGGCGTCGAGATGCGACCGGTCTATGCCTTGCAGCCCGATCGAGATCGTGACCAGCGGCAGCGCCATCAGCAGGACCGCGTGGCTGACGATGCCGGCCCAGATCGCGCCCAGCCCGCCCAGAAAGCCCCAGAAGAACCCCAGCCCCACCCCAAAGACGATGGGCGGCACCGCAAAGGGCATGGACCCCAGCGCCGCCAGTGTGCGCGACAATTTCGATCCGGTCGACCACAACAGGCAGGCCACCGGCCAGGCCAGAAGCACCGCCAGAAACGCCGCGCCGACGGCGACGATCACCGAATTCACCAATGCCTGCGTCCAGACAGGCTCGGAGACGAAAAACTCGCCAAAGCGCGCCAGCGTCGGGTCGCGCGGGGGAAAGAACATGCTGCGCCCGCCGTTCAGGGCCGCGCCGCAGACCACGGCGATGGGCAGCGCCAGAAGGACCACGCAGAACGCCATGTAGAGGGGACCGAGAACCCGCATCACCGCGCCTCCGCCCATTTGTTCAACCGGTGCCCAAGGGTCAGGCAGAGCCCCGCCGCGAGCAGCAAGATCACCGCCTGCGTCGCACCGAAGGGCGCGTTCAGGTTGGCGCCCCGGATGTTGCTGTAAATCGCCACCGCCGTCGTGTGTTGCGCGGGCGCGGCAAAGACCGTCACGGCGACATAGGTGCCCAGCAGGAAGACAAACAGCAGCAGGGTCGATCCGAACAGGGGCAAGCGAATGGCGGGCAGGATCACCGTGCGCGCCACGGTCCAGCCCCCGGCCCCCATCGTCCGTGCCGCCTCGCTTTGCGACCGGTCGAGGCGCGAGAGCGCCGGGTACAGCAGGATCACCGCGTAGGGCCAGACGAGATAGCTCATCGTCAGGATGGTCGCGAATTGAGAGGTCTTGAACTTGACGTTGCGCGGGCTGGCCAGGCCCCAGTCGCGCAGGGTCTGGAACCATCCAACATCCTTGAGCCATTGCGTCAGCCCGGTGGACTTGAACAGCGCCGGGAGGCCCGAGTTGTTCGACAGCAGGATGTCCCAACCCATGACGATAAAGACCTCGGACAGCGACAGCGACGACAGGATGAAAACCAGCCAGGCCGCCTGCGCCCTGCGCGACAGCCGCGTCAGAAGCAGCGTAAAGGGCAGCGCCGTCAGTACCGCCAGCAAAGAGGCGACCACCGCGTACCAGAAGCTGAACACAAGCTGTTGCAGGTAGAGAAACGTCACCTCGTCCGGCCAGAGCGCGCCGACGAAAAACCGCTGATAATTCGCCAAGGTGAAGTCCCACTGCCAGGCGGCGCCCTCGATCTTGCGACCGAAACTGATGGCGATGACCAGCAGGAAGGGCACGACGCAAAGCACCCCGATCACGACGCTCAGCAGCCAGGGCAGGATGCGGCGGGGCGTCAGACGCGCCCGCGCGGGGCGGTCTGGCGTCCCGGCCTCGATCCGCTCCACCGCCGTCATTCGGCGGCCACCGCGGCCTGCGGATCGGGAAAGACGTGCAGCGCCTCGGGCGGCAGACGGACCTCTGTCCGGTCCCCGATGACCAGCGATTTCCGGACTTCGCGCGGGGCGTTTTCGACCACCATCGCCCCCAAGGGTGTATCCAGGTGATATTCGCGGACCGGGCCGAGATCGCGCACGAAAGTCACCTTCGCGGAGAGCCGGTTTTCCCCCGGCTCGTCGTCGAGGCAGGCGCGTTCGGGCCGGATCGCCACCCGCACCGGAGAGCCGCGGACGAAATTCGGCTTGGCGGAGAGATGCATGGGACCGACGCGGATGCCGCCGGGTTCGGTCACACCGTCAAAGAAATTCGCCTTGCCGATGAAATCCGCGACAAAGGCATTGTCGGGGTGATGATAGATGTCCTGCGGGCTGCCCACCTGTTCGACACGTCCGTTCGACATGACGACGATGCTGTCGGCCATCGTCATCGCCTCGCGCTGATCATGGGTGACGACGACGGTTGTGATACCAAGGCGTTGTTGCAGCAGGCGCAGTTCCACCTGCATTTCCTCACGCAGCTTGGCGTCGAGCGCGGACATGGGTTCGTCCAGCAAAAAGACCTCTGGTTCCTGCGCCAGGGCGCGGGCGATGGCGACCCGCTGGCGCTGCCCGCCGGACAGCGC
>NZ_JARAMO010000303.1:0-35313 GCF_028807275.1 Mameliella sp. AT18 | reverse complement strand
CAGGGTGTCGGTCATCTGGCGGGGGTCGCTTTTCATGAACACGATCCAATGAGACTTGGCGGTTTTTCCGCAGCGGTTTCCGAAGAGGGGGGATTCCGGGGCCAAGGGCAGGATCTCTGACACCCGGATTTCGTGCTCGTTCCACTTGAAAATCAGCACGCCGTTGGGCCGCAGGACTCGAAAGCACTCTCGGAATCCTGCGCTAAGATCATCGCGCCAATGGACTCCAAGTTTTCCGTACTTCTTGGCGAGCCACCCAGTCTTTCCGTTCCCGACCAGATGAGGCGGGTCAAACACGACCAGGTGGAACGTCTCATCTGGGAACGGCAAAGATCGAAAGTCCATGATTTGGTCCGGCTCGATCACCAACCGGCGCGATCCGCCGCTGCTGGACTTGTCTTTTAGCTCGTGAACCTCTTGCCGAATGTCTCCGAAGACGGCGCGGTCGTCTTCACGGTCAAACCAGAACATGCGGCTTCCGCAACAGGGATCGAGGACGGGCTTGGTCATGCTGCCACCTCCTGTTCCGCTAGGTGCGCGCAGTTGGCCCGGGCCAGCGCGGCGGCGAGGTCGGGGCAGACGGAGTTTCCGCAGCAGCTCACCTGCACCGATTTCGTGAATGGTTCGAAGGTCCAGTCGCCGTCCGTCTCGCGCCAGATGCCCTCGATCACGTAGTCGGGCGGGAAGCCCTGGGCGTTGAACAGCTCGCGCGGGGTCAGCATCCGCATGCCTATGTCGGCCACGACATACTCGGCGCCGTCGATGGTCAGGGTGACGAACTCGCCGCCGTCCCAGGCGTCATGCGCGCGCAGGAACTCGGCCACCTGGCGGGCGCGGTCGTGGTGTTCCGGGCCGAACTCTGGCGCCTGCAGCTCGGCCTCGACGTGGCCCATGCGGTCGCGGACGGTGATCGTGTGGCAGGGTTCATCCGTGCGGGCGCCGTCGCCGGTGCCGTAGTATTTCGCGAACCAAGGCGCGACCAGGTTCTGGTGCGATCCGCTCGCCGTCAGGGTCGAGATTGGCGCGTCGGCCGGGCGCCCCGGGTTCACGCCGTCCCGCGCGCTGTTGTGCTGGGTCAGGAAGGCGGCAACGGGCGCGTGCTTGGCGCCGCCCGCAACGATCGTCCCGAGGGGCGCCTGCAGATCCAGCGCGCGGGGCGCTTGGCCGCTGCGTTCGCCGTAGCCTGTCTGCACCATCGTCGCGGCGATCAGGCTGTTCTGGTCCTTGTTGTTGGCGCAGATCGTGTGCAGCGGCGCGCGGGCGTCCCGCGTGTGGCCGCCGTGCTGGGCGTAGCTGATGACCGGGGCAATGAGGGCGGAATGTCCGCCGCCGGCCAGCACGGTCGGATGCGGCGCCTGCGCGGCACTGTCCCGGCGGGACGTGCCCTTGAGGCTGAGCAGGTGCGGCGCGGTCAGGGCATGGGCGATTCCGCCCGAGGTCACGGTGCCCTTGGGTTCGGTCAGCGGGTATTCTCGGCGGCCGCCACTGTACCCGTGCGCCACGCTGATGAGGGAGGGCGCGACAAGACAAGTGTCGGCCTTGGCGGTGATCGTGGCCATAGGCTCGTTGCCGCCGCGAGGGCGGGACTGGCCCGCGCGCCCGCCACAGCCGACCAACGTCGGGGCCAGCAGTCCAAGGGGCGCCGCGCCGCCCGGGCGCTTGATGAAGCTGTTTGCCGTCACGGTGGCCAGCGGATCGTCCAGCCGCTGGCCCGTGGCGCCGGAGTTGAACCGGGTGATGCTGGGCGCGACGCGGATGTGATGACCGCCGGTGGTAATCGTCGATGCGGGTTGATCCGCTGAATATCCAGCGTGGCCGGTCGTGTTCACGATGAACGGTTCTTCGGCCTGCAGGACATAGCGCTGCATCCCGCGCGCGATGCGTTTCAGGGTGTTCGCCGCCAGCGGACGCTTGGCCGTGATGCCCAGCTTGGCCTTGATCTGGTCGCTGGTGTCGAAGATCGAGGGGCAGGGCACGGACCAGTCGATACACTCGGCGGCGGTGCGCCACGGTTTGCGCTTGCCCTGTTTCACGGGCTTCGACGCCGGGTCGCCGTGGGTCGGTTCCGGCCAGATGATCGGCAGGCCGTCGCGGCGGGCGATGATGAACAGCCGCTTGCGGATGGTGGGTGCGCCGTAGTCGCAGGCGCGCAGGATCTTCCACTGGACCTTGTAGCCCAGGCGGCGCAGGGCGCGCACCCAACGCTCGAACTCCTGCCCGCGCGACAGGGGGCAGGGTTCCATGACCGGCGCGCCCTTGTCGTCATAGACCGGCGTGCCCCTGACCTCTGGCGGGGCGGCCTTCCATTCGTCCAGCGACCGGGGCGGGTTGGTGGATTTCCTGCCGCCGGTGTGGCGGTGGCGGACAGGGCCCCAGTCCTGGAACTCTTCGACGTTCTCCAGCATGATCACGTGCGGCGCGACCCGCTCGGCCCAATGGACCACGACCCATGCCAGGTCCCGGATGTTCTTGTTGACCGGCGTGCCGCCCTTGGCCTTGCTGAAATGCTTGCAGTCGGGCGAGAACCAGGCCAGCCCGACGCGCCGCCCCTTGGGCACAACGTCGCGCGGATCGACGGCGTAGATGCTGTTGATCAGGTGCCGGGTGTCCGGGTGGTTGGCCTCGTGCAGGGCGAGCGCGGCGGGGTTGTGGTTGATCGCCACGTCCGGACTGCGCCCCAGCGCCATTTCGATGCCGGTCGAGGCCCCGCCGCCGCCGGCAAAGCTGTCGATGATCATGGGCGGCAGGGCGTCCTGCGACATCGGCTGGGGGTCGGGAAACTCGAAGGTGTCACGCATGGGGCGCGCTTTCGAGTTTCATCCGCAGTTCCCGCGCGTCGCGGCACTCGCCCGGGTCGGTGCTATGGGTTTCGATCATGCGGCAGGCTTCGATCACGACGGTGCCGTCTTGGGCGGCTATATCGGCGAGAGCGGCCCGGGCGTACCAGAGCGGGTCCGCATCTTCGCGGGTCAGGGTGACGTTCATGACCTTTCCTCCAGAAAGCGGATCAGAGCGCCGTGCAGTTGGTTGGCGTCGTCGGCGACGATCGGGTTGGCCTCCATCAGCAGGCGCATGGCGTCGGCCAACATGGTCAGCGCTTCACCGGATCCGACGTTTGAAACCGGCTTGATCTCGCCCTCTCGCGCTGCCTCGATCATGTCGGTCGTGGCGGCCGATGCTGCACTGGCCGCCGCCAGAAGTTTTCGAGCGGCATCGTTCATGCGGTCCCCCATTTGACGAAGGCGATGACCACGATCACGGCCCAGAGCCACAGGGCACCCCAGCCGCCGACCAGCCGCCAGCCATTGGGCAGGTGGCGCCAGTGGGCGGCGAGGATGAAGGTCGCGGCGAGGGCGGCGGGGATGAAGACCGTCAAAAGCCCGGACAGCAGCGCGTCGATGGCCGGGTGCATCAAGCCGCGCCCCCCGGGCCGTAGATATGGGCTGCGATTTCGCGCGAGCCTGCGCGGGCGTCCAGCGTGGCGATCGCGGCGCGGGTTGCGGGCAGGGCGCGGATGCGGGCGGCGTCGATTTCGTTGACGGGATCGGGCTGGCCCAGCAGTCGCGCGAGACGGTGCAGGGGGATGGCCGCGCTGCTGCCATCCTCCAGCCGCTGGCGTTCTTTCAGGCGCAGCCAGGCGTCGATGGCAGCGACGGGGTGGACCTGGCCCGAAGGCGGCACGATCAGATCGGCGGTGAAATCGCGGGGAATGCGGGTCATGAGCCGTTTTCCTGTTCAGTGGGATTGGAGGGGGCGAGGGCTGCTGTATCGCTGTCCTCGCCGCGCTGATCTGCGGGAACCGGGCACTCGGCGAGGTCGCAGATCGGGCGGACGAAAGCGGAGTAGAAACGGCTGCACCGCGGGCAATTGGGCATTTGAAATCTCCTGTCGTCAGGCGGCGTTGGGGGTGGTGTTGTCTGAGCTGGCCTCCAGCATGCGGCGGGCGGCGCGGATCCAGTTGGCGGGCAGTTCGCCGGGCGTCTCAGCCACCGCCGGAACGCCGAAAAGCTGAACCTCGAACAGGACAGGCGTGTAATCGCGGGCGTCCTCGGGGACACACCAGAGGCCATTGTTGACGCAGAGGTTGCGAAGTTGCAGCAGCCGTGCCTCCGGGCTGACCTGGGCTAGCAGCTCGACCGCCGCCGCGATGCGGGTGCGGTCGAGCGCTGGCGCTGGCGGAAGGCCCGGCGTGGGTCCGTGAGTGGTGGGCATAGTGGGCCTCCGTCAGGATTTGAGGGTGAAGTAGAGAGGGGCGGTCAGGGGAGAGCGCAGCTCGGCGTCGCGTTCGGCGTCCCAGCGCGCACCGGCAGAGTCGTGTCGCCAACGGCCATTCGTCACGGGCCACCAGAGGTCGAGAAGTCTCAGGACCCGCACCCGGCGCTCGGCGATGAACATGCGCCGCGTCTCGATCGTATTCCCGTTGGCATGAGAGACCCGTGCTTCGCGGATGCGATAGGTCGCCGCTTTGGCGGGAGGGTTGCCGATCTCCGGTGTCGGGGGTTTCGGGGCGGAGCGTGTCCTGATCATGGTGCTGCCTTTCACTGGATCAGTGGTGAAACTGGTCAGCGACGGCGCAGCGCAGGCGGGGGCACCATTGCACTGTGAAGCCGTTTCGGATCCGGGGAAGGCCCATCGCCCCGCTGTCGAAATCCGCACGCGGGCGCATGTCGCGCAGGTCGAAGACCGCGGCGGGGTCGGGGTGTTCGATCCGAACGGGCAGGCCGCAATAGGGCTGGGCCGGGATCATGGGATCGGTCGGGATGAGCATGGGTGCCTCCATCGGTTGATGGGCAGAATGAGCATCAGTGCTCATTCATGTCAAGCATGAATGCGCATCGCGCTTCCCGCGGTTGATTCGATGGCGGATCGGGTTGGAGGTTTGGGGGCCTGGGTCGGGGCCGAAATGGGCAAAGAAAAAGCCCCGCACGGAGGCGGGGCTTTTTCGTGATTTTGGGGTTGAGACTCAGCGGCAGCTCTTGCGGGCCTGCTCGCGCTCAATCGACTGAAGGTGGCCCTTGGTCACGGCGATGGCGGTTTCCTTGTCGCCGCCGGACATGCTGGACAGGGGCAGGCCCAGGAGGAAGACGCCGACCGCGTCGCCGGTGGCGGCCTTCTTCTGATCTGCACTGAGGTTGGCGAGGTTTTGGTCGTGCTGCAGCTTGGCTTCTGCCAATTGCCTGCAGGAGTAGCCGCGATATTCGTTGGATCCGATGTTGGCGGCGGCGATGTTCTCGGGCTTCTGTGCGCAGGCGGCAACAAGGGCGAGGGCGAGAAGCGGGAGGATGGGTTTCATGAAACGGTCCTTAACAAAGTGCTAACGACCCTTTGTATCACGCCGTTGTGAACCGGGCGCAAACGATCCGGCGCAAATTGCGGCAAATTCACGCCCTCGTGGCCGAGCGCTCCGGCTAATGCCAGCGGTGGGTTATCCCACCATTTGTTCCGCTAGATCGAGGCGCCGACGCAATTCTGCAAGGCCATCTTTGTTCACCGTGGCAGAGATTTGCACCATGTCGCCGACAACGGCGATCTTGATTTCATTTGTGGACTGCGCGTCGGGGGGTGGCTTGGACGTGTCCTTGGGGTCATCCAGGTCGCGAAGAGCGCGAGCGGCAAGCGAGTCGGTTGCCGCTCGATACATCTCTGGCGGCTCCTGCATTTCCCTTGGCATGAACTCGGCGGGGTCGATCCCGCTGGCGGCATGGATTTTCGCGACGGTCCCGGGGTGAAGGGCAAAAGACCAGTCTTGTTCGCGCATGGGTCGGTTGATCGTGGAGGCCGCCACGCCCGCTTCGCGCGCGAGTTGCGACATTGACCAATCCCGCCGTTCGAGGACGTGGCTCAAGTATTCAATGGTCCAGTGCTTCTTCATGGCGCAAAGGATGGCAGAATGCGCATGCTTGCGCACTGCGCATCAATGCTCTTGCAATTGCATGAGCATATGTGCTTATCCTGCTCATGAACTGATGAAGCGGAGGTGCGCATGGGCGTTCCCGAAGAGTGTTCGCGGATCGAAAGCCGCCTTGCAGAAGCTGGGCGCACTGTTGCCGAGATGTGCAACGAAGCGGGCCTCGCCCGGTCAACCTGGCAGCGATGGAAGAGCGGCGCGGTGGTGCCGAAGCTCAATTCCTGGGGCGATGTGGGCGAAGCGGTGGACAAGCTCTGTGCTCCGGCCGCTCCGAAAGAGGACGCCGCATGACTCTCATTAACCTCATCATTTCCGCTCTTGTCGGAGCGCTGTTCGGGTTCGGCGCGGGGCTTTCGGCCACGCGGATGATTGTGCAAGACGAAGATGACCTGATTGACCGTGCCGCTGCCGAAGCAGAGCGGCGCATCCGCCGGTCGGCCCAAGAGCGACCTCTGTAGAATGGCGCGGTCAGGGCCTTATATCGTTCGAGAGCGGGCCGCGGCTTCTTTGCCTCAGGCCGGTCAAAGTCATGTTTCTGCGGGGGTGTCATGACTCGTCCCTCCGAGTTCCCGCATGCGCCAATGGTTGTCGTCTACGCCAATAGCGCGGCGCCTTCTGCCGAGCGGGGCAATAGCGCCCACCTGAAAGCGGATCATCTGCGCCACGCGGTGCCCCTGGCTGAACGGCGGGGCAATGTGTCGGGGGTGTCTGTTTCATACCCTCAGCATGGGCAGGAAATCGGGGCGCCGTCATCCGGAGAGTTTTCCGGAGAATATTCCGGGTCGCGCGAGTCGATCCTGCGCCAGTTCCGCGATCAGACACCGGCGCGCTGGATGTCCTTTCTGCATGCACATTTCTCCGGCGCGCAGGAGGTTTCGGCCTTCTTCGATGTCGACGAAAAGACCGGGCGCAACTGGTGGAACGGGGTCGGGCGCCCGACCGTGGACAAGGCGCTCTATGCGCAGATGTCCTTTCCGGGCGGGTTCCAGGATCACATGCTGCCCGAGGCCGGGCGGTGGGCTGCGGAATGATGTGGCTGGCCGGATACCCGAACGCGCCGGGCTGCGGAAAGTTTTCCGGAAAGTTTTCCGGAGAATTTTCCCGGATTATGAGTTTTGCTCATATCGCCCTGAAAACGTCGAATCCCTTGGGCGCGCGGGGTCATGTCGCGCCACCTGCCTCCCTGTCAGACTTCGGGGGGCGCCTGTCCCGCGCCCCCCGCTTTTTCCGGGGGGCGGCATGAGCCAGAACAGATCATCCGCCGTCATGCAGCGGAGATCCGAACCGCACAACAGCCTCGACGATTTCCCGACGCCGCCCTGGGCTACACGGGCGCTCTGCGAGTGGATCGAGCCGCGCCCGGGTGACTGTATCGTTCGGGAGCCTGCGGCGAACCGGGGCCACATGGTGCGACCGCTGATGGAGTATTTCCACGCGGTCGAGGCGAGTGACGTGCATGACTACGGCGTCCATCTGCCGGTGCGCGACTACCTGTTCGGACCGCTGGATTGCACGGACTGGACGATCACCAATCCGCCGTTCCGACTGGCGCAGCAGTTTATCGAGCGGGCGCTGGAAACCAGCGACTGCGGCGTGGCGATGCTGGTGCGGACATCCTTCCTGGAAGGGGTGACCCGGCACCGAGAGTTGTTCACCCTGTCACCACCCACGGACATCCTGCAGTTCACCGAGCGGGTGGTCATGCAAAAGGGCGTTTTGCGTGATCCTGCTGTAGAATACTGGGACCCGCAGGCCAAAGACGGCGCGGGGAACTGGAAGAAACCCAGCACCGCCACCAGCTATTGCTGGCTGGTCTGGGATCTGCACTGCCGGTGCGAATATCCCAGATTTCACTGGGTCGCGCCCTGTCGTCGCCGGTTGGAGCGCCCGGGGGATTATCCATGAGCGGGAACCCCATAATCGCCTTCGGGCTGGCCGTAAGCGCGGCCGCCCTGGCGGCGAAATCCGGACGCTTGACCCTGCGCGACAGGCTCAACTTTGCCGCCACCGTCCTTCGGCAGGTTCCCGAGGATCCCGAGGCCTGCGCCGCCGTGGCGGATTTCCTCGTCACGGTCGAGGATCACCCGATGGCGGCGGGCGCGGCCCTGCAGGCCTTCCTTGAAGGCTGGCTGGACCGGATCAGCCCGCGCGAGGCGGAGGGCGTGATGCAGGGCGAGGATGCCGGGCCGCTCTTCGACTGGCAGGGCCGGAGGGATCTGCAATGATCGCCGCCCGCAAGGCCAGCCCCGAGGCAGAGAACGCGCTGCGTGCGATCTGCACGCATCTGTCCATGTCCGCGGCGCAGGACGAGAACCTGGCGCTCTGGCTGCAGGAGCTGCAGGCCATCGCCGAGGATTGCGAGCATTGCGCCAAGCCGATGGGCGCCATGCTGGCGAGTGCCGAGGCGCTGTGCCGTGCCAAGGGGCTGGACGCGCGGGCGGCTGCGCTGGCGCGGCTGCGTGCCGAGGTTCACCGCTACTACCTGGGCGCCGCCGGCCACTGGGTAGAGGCCTGGCGTGAGACACAGGCCGGCGGGGTGCTCGAATGACCTCCACGACCACGGATCGCCAGCAGGCCGAAACCGAACGGCGCATGGCCGTCGAAGCCGCGATCGAGGATTGCCGGGCGCGCCCGATCCGCGAGGTCGCGGCGGAGTTGCAGCTTGGCCTTGAGGAAAAGTCGGGCTGGCTGTCCGGTCCCTGTCCGGTCTGCGGCGGTCATGACCGGTTCAACATCAACACGCGGGACGGCGGGTTCTTCTGCCGCAAGGGCTGCGAGGCGCGGGGATCCGGGCCGATCGACCTGGTCATGGTGACCCTGCGGCTGGAGTTCATGGACGCGGTGCTGGAAATGCACGGCGATCTGCCCGAGAAGGTCACGCAGGAAGAGCTTGACCGCCGGCGCGCGCAACGTGCCAAGGCAGAGGAAAAGCGCGCGGCGGAGGCCGAGCGGCACCGCGAAAAGGCGATCGAGGGCGCGCGCGGGATCTGGACCCGGGCCAGGGGGCAGGGGATGCAGCCGGTGCGGGACTACCTGGCCCTGCGGGGCCTCACGCCGGAGCGGTTGCCGGAACTGCCCGGGTGCCTGCGCTACCTGCCCGACCAGGCCTATGTGCTGAAACGGGTCGTCGATGGGCGCCGCGAGCTGGTGACCATGCATCGCGGCCCGGCCATGATCGCCGCGATCCAGGGGCCGGACGGGCGCCTGACCTGTGTGCACCAGACATGGTTCGACTTGTCCCGGCCGAAGGGCAGGCCGGAGATCCTCTGGCAGGGCGAACGGCAGCGCAACAAGCTGACCCGGGGATCGCAGCGCCGCGCCGCGATCCGCCTGATCACACCGGATCGCTTTGACACGCTGGTCATGGGGGAGGGCATCGAAACGACGCTGACCGCCGCCGTCGCTTGGCGCGAGGCGCTGGGGCCGGAGGTGGCCTATTGGGCCGGGATCAGCCTGGGCCACATGGCGGGCAAGATGCGCAAGATCCCGGGCAAGCGGTATTCCGGCCTGCCGGACATGGCCTGCGAGGACGGGTTCTATCCGCCGCCCTGGGTGCGTCGCCTGATCTTCGTCATGGACGGGGATTCCGACCCAGGCCCGACCCGCGCCAAGCTGGAATGCGGAATCCGCCGGGCCATGCGCCTGAACCCCGGCCTGCGGGGGCAGATCGTCCCGGCGGGCGAGGGTGTCGACCTGAACGATTTGATTGCACCGTCTTCCCCTGCGGAGACGGCCACCGACCCAAGATAAGCCCGGAAAGAGGCAGTCATGACAGGCATCGAGGACGTGCGCGCCACTCTGGACGCAGCCGAGGACGTGACCCCGCCCGAGGATTGGGCGGCAACGGAGGAGATGGGCGGTCCCGGTGATATGCCCCCGCCGGGGCCGCCCCATGACATGGGTGGCCCGGATGATCCGCCGCCGCCCGAGGCCGAAGGGGCGCTCTTGCCCCTCAATGACACCGGGAACGGGTTGCGCTTCGCGCTCTACTGCGGGGGTGAGGCGCTCTACGTGCCCCGCGTCGGCTGGCACATCTGGGACGAGAAGCGCTGGAAGCTGGACCCGGACGGGATCGCCGTGCGGCGCCATGCCCAGACCATCCACGACCGGATCACGAAAGAGATCCCGCACCTGCAGTTGAAAGAGGCCGAACAGCGCAAGCTGGACCGGCTGGGCGACGTGCGCGCCGAGCTGCGCGACCTTGAGCACCCGAACGACCGGATGAGCGAAGAGGACCGGCTGGAACGGCGCGGCAAGCTGCTGGAAGAAAAGGATGCGCTGAACGGCGCGCTCTGGGGCAAGGGCAGCAGCCGCCAGCGGCACCTGACCTTTGCCAAGTCGGCGGGCAATTCCAACGCGATCAAGAACATGCTGACCGAGGCGGTCACCAGCCTGCACCGCGACGTCGAGGACCTGGACGCCGACCCGCTGACCGTGAACACCGCAAGCGGCCTGTTGCACTTTACCGTGGTCGACATGCGCGAAGAGGGCGGCGGCAAACAGGCAGAGCTGGCCGTGCTGCCCCATGCGCGCGAGGTCACGATCCCCGGCCGGAACCGGGCGCAATACATCACCAAGATGATGCCGGCGGAATACAATCCGGCGGCCACCTGTCCCCGGTTCGACAAGTTCCTGGCGCGCGTGCAGCCCGATCCGGAAATGCGGGCCTTCCTGCAGCGCTGGTTCGGCCTGTCGATGACGGCCTTGCCGGTGCAGAAGTTCCTCTATTGCTACGGCATGGGCGCCAACGGCAAATCGCTGCTGACCAACCTGATGCGCCGGATGATGGGCGACTATGCCACGATGGTCCGGATCGAGAGCCTGACGGGCAAGAACCGCAAGTCCGGATCGGACGCGACGCCCGACCTGATGCGCCTGATCGGCGCGCGCGCGGCCATCACCAACGAGCCCGAAGAGGGTGAGCGCCTGCAGGAACAGAAGGTCAAGGAAATGACCGGCGGTGATGAAATGCTGGTGCGCAACCTGCATTCCGACTTTGTCGCCTTCACGCCCTATTTCAAACTGACTTTCACCGGCAACCACAAGCTGGAGATCCGCGGCACCGATGACGGGATCTGGCGCCGGCCGCTGCTGTGCCCCTTCGATGTGCAGATCCCGGAGGGCGAGCGGGACGAGAAGCTGGGCGATGCGCTGTTCTCGGAAGAGCGATCGGGGATCCTGAACTGGATGATCGCAGGTCTGCTGGATTACCTCGAAGGCGGTCTGCAGGAACCGGCGCAGGTGGTCCAGGCGACCGAGGATTACCGCAAGGACAGCGACCCGCTGGGCGACTTCCTGGCGACGGGGTGCGAGATCGACGGCGGCGGTGATTTCCTGCCCGCGCGCGAGCTGGTCGAGGCCTGCTATCTCTACCTGCTGGAGAACACCAGCCACGCCTGGCAGCCCGGGAACCTGCAGCGCAAGCTGAAAGAGCGGTCGGGCAAGTACATGCACCCGGCGACGGGCAAGACCTATACCCGGCACAAGAAGAACGGGACCTGGGGCTATTCCGGGATCCGCCTGACCAAGGACATGCGGGCCCGGCTGGACGATGCCCCGCGCGATGCCAAGGGCCTGCCCCTGATCCGCAAGGGCAGCGGCGGTTCCGGCGCGGGCGAGGATTGGGGCACATGAGCTTGCCCAAGGATTACTGGCTGCTGGCGCCGACGACGGCCGCGCGCAAGGCCGAGCTGGAGGACATGATCCTGCAGGCCCAGGCGTGTGGCAACATCCCGACATCCGGATTGTCGACCAACGTCGAACGCCGCGCCTGGCTGCAGCAAGCGCGATCGGCGGAGTGGGATCGCCGACAAATGTCCCGAAGGGCCGCGCCGGTGCGCCGGTCCCCCTGCGAGATCCCGGCGCGCGAGGTCAACGCCTGGCTGCGCACTCTGCCGCCTGACACGGGTCAAACGCCATGACCGCGCGGGGTGTGAGCCGCCAGAGCGCCGCCCGCACCCCGCACCCCTGCATCCTCCAATCCGAAAATTCGGGGCAGAAGTCCCGAATTCTGCCCCGAACGGGGCATGTCTTGGCGCGCGGGCGATCATGGGAAATCCCGCCGGATCAAGGCGTTGATGCCTTCTTGGGGCAGGTGGGGCGCTTGGGGCAGCTTTTTGCGGGTTACACACACGCGCGAGACTGCGGGGGTCCGGGGGTGGTGTTGCTCGTGTGTAAGGTGAAATTTTGCGCCCCATCTGCCCCGCGTGCCCCGCCGCCTCGATTTGGCCGGTGTTTTCAGCGCCTTGCCGGTTCCGCTTCCTGCGGGAAGTTCTGCCCCGTCTTGGTGCGTTCTGCCCCGGCTGCCCCATACCTGCCTCCCTGAAATCAACATCTTGCTTCAAAGCCAAAAGAAGAGACGAAATATGGAATTGAGGACCGACATGAGCACGAAACCCAAGCTGTCCGACCGGTTGCCGGAGGTTATCTACGTCTCGCCCTTCGGCGTGGCGCGGCTGGATTGGCCCTGGAACGGTGGCGGGCGCGCGCGCCTTGCCGAAGCGGATGCCCGCACCCGGGCACGGGCCGATGCGGCGGGTTTGCCCGGACGGGTCAGCCCGCATATCGCCGCCGCCCCGGCGCGCGGCCCCTGCATTGCCGAGGTCCCGCGCGAGACGGTGATGACCGCCAGCGGACCGCGGGACCGCCGCGCATCTCCGGTCGGGTTCGATCGGCTGCGGGTTGGCGATGCCTTCGACGTGATGGAAGAGCAGGCCCGGCGTGGCTGGCCGCGCGTGGTCGAGGCCGCGCGCAAGGCGCATCCCGACGTGGTGGCCAAGGCCCGCGCGCGGCACGAGGCGCTGGACGCGGCGCGGGTTTCGCGCGGAGAAAAGCCTGTCCGGTTCCGCCCGCCCAAGTTCGTTGAACCCGTGTTCGAGCCGCCCTTCACGCCTGGGCAGGTGGCAGCGGCCCGGGACTATGCGGCCCTGACCGAGCGGGTCGCATCTTCCGGCGTCAAATGTTCTTCGGTCGAGACGGTCGGGGGCGGTGGCGGTGGCCTGTCCGAAGCGGTGGCGCGGGACATGATGCGATTGGCGGCGCTGCATCGGCGGATCGGTGACGGGCTGGCCAAGGATGCGGTGCGCCCGTCGAAAGGCGGGATGCGATCGGCGATCCGGGTTCGGGCGCTGGTGGATCAGGTCTGTCTTGGTGGTGCGACGATCTCCCAGGTGCTGGAGGCGCACGGCTGGGGGCGGAACCAGCGGGTGAAGTGCCTTTTGCAGGAGGCTTTGCGCGCCGCATTGGACAGGATGCGGGGGTATGATCTGGTTCGACCGCAAAATGTGGCTTGACACAAAGGCGCGCCGAATCTTACCACTATGTCATCATCACGAAATGCGCCCGGGGCCGAGAGGTCACCGGGCGCTTTGCGTTGGAGGTGGCCGTGGGCAAGCTGCAGGGACGTGGGTTGCCGTCGCGCTTGCAGCGTCCTCGGTCGCGGTTGGGTGGCACGTCTGCGGGACCGGTTGCGACGGGTCCGGTGCGAAACCCTGCTGTGCCTCATCCCTTCGCCGGGCGTCGCGGGTCGGCGAAACGGGATCGGTTCGCGAAAGACCTGGTCGTGGCACAGCGCGGGTTGTGCCGGATGTGCCGGATCGGTTTGGACCCGACTTTGCGGGGACGTTCATCCAGTCGGTCGGCGGTTGTCGATCATCTGCGCCCGTGGCGACTTCGGCCTGACCTGGTCGATGACCCCGCGAACCTGCAACTGATCTGTCGCGGCTGTCATGCCAAGTGCGATGCGATCGAGAAAAGGCTTTGGCCGGACGCGGATGCGATCGCGGCGGAGAAGCTGTCAGGGGAGGGGGGGTAAAATCCCTCCAGCGGCCAATAATCGGAAACCGGCAGCCCCTACATTCGGAGATTTTTTTTGACTGAGGACGAAAATCTGACGGTTGTCGATCTCTTCGGCAACACGCGGTATCTGACGCCTCGGAAGAAGGGCCGCCCGCCTTTCGAGCGCACAGAAGAAAATGCGCACAAAGTCAGTATGTTGCTGGCAATGGGCTGGAACAACGAGCGGATTGCCGGGTGTATCCTAGACCCCCGGACGGGAAAGCCAATTTCGGTTCCGACCTTGAAGCGGCATTTTAGATCCGAGTTGCAAGTGCGCGAGGTCGCGCGGGACCAGATGAACGCCCGGCGGATGGAGAGGCTTTGGCAGGCAGCCGAGCAGGGCAATGTCGGCGCGGATCGGTTGCTGGACAAGCTGATCGAGAAGAACGACCGCGCCCTGGCGGATGCGGCGCTGGGGGACAGGCCGCGCCAGGCCAAACCCGAGAAGAAGGGCAAGAAGGAACTCTCGGCTGAGAACGCGAAGAGCGCCGAGGATCGACTGAGGGCGGAGGCTCAACGTGCCCGGACACATTGAGCCGACGTTTGGCCACCCAAGATCAGTAGACGAAATCAAGGATGTATTGGCGCCCGGATGGCGTCAAAATTGTCTCGCAACGACCAGGAAAAAAACGATCTCCAGAAAGAGATGTTTCAACTTGCTGTCCGTGGTGACCGGGACACCTCAGAATTCAATTAAAATCGCATATCGCGACGCGCGGGAAGCAGGAGCCATAGAGACCTCATTTCAACGCGGTGTGCATTCTGCTGGCCTGAGCCAGAACCAAGTGCTGTGCATCCTGTTGTTCACTATGATCAAATCAATCGGCGTTGCGATGCGTCACAGAGTCGAAACAGTGGGTTTCGATCTTGGTCTGGCAAGAGGTCGAGTTTTTATCGTCCGTGTACCGGGACCGTTGTCACGATCCGTGAAACTACGTGTGCCCAACCATCCTCTTGATTGCGAAAGTATTGTTGCTTTGGCTTGGGAGCAAATTCTAGCCGATCTGGTCGAGGAATGAACGTCGACGCGCCTCCCCGCTTCGCCTGTCCGGACTGGTGGGAGAAGATCCAGGCTGGTGAGACGCCGATGGCGGAGGTGCCGGTCAACGAGGACAAGGCCGCTGACGTGTTGTGGTTCTTCAACCGGCTGAAACTGCCGGACGGCGAAGCGGCGGGCACACCGTTGAGCGAAGCCTGTGGGGAGTGGTTTCGCGACATTCTTGCGGCCTTCCTGGCCAGCGAGGATCCGGAGACGAAGGAGCGCCTGGTCTGGGAATGCCTGACGATGGTGCCGAAGAAGAACTCGAAGACGACTTACACCGCCGCGCTTGCTCTGACCGCTCTCTACTGCACCTCGGCGCGCAACGGTCAGATGCTGGTCATCGGCCCATCGCAGAATATCTCGAACCGCTGTTTCGAGCAGGCGGAAAAGATGGTCCGGATGGACCCGTTGCTGTCAGAGGCTTTCGCCGTCCAGAACTGGAATCGGACGATCACCCGGCGTGAGACCGGCACCAAGGTTACAGTGAAGACCTTTGATACTTCGATCGTCACCGGGGAAATCCCGATGCTGACGATCATCGACGAGCTGCACGAGCTGGGAAAAAAGAACGGCGCCTTGCAGGTCATGCAGCAGATCCGGGGCGGGGGGATTACCCAGACCGGCGGCCAGGTGATGATGATCACCACGCAGTCTGACAAGGAACCGGCCGGGATTTGGAAGGCGGAGCTGTTGAAGGCGCGGGCGATCCGCGACGGTCAGGCGGGGCCGCGTCCGATAATGCTGCCGGTGCTCTACGAGTTTCCGCAGGAGCTGCAGAAGACCGACGCGTTCTGGCGGGACCAGAAAAACTGGCCGATGCTGCTGCCGAACCTGGGACGGTCGATCAGCAGGCAGCGCCTGCTGGATGACTATGCCAACAACGGGTCGGTTTCGCCGGAGGCGGAGCAGATCTGGATGAGCCAGCACCTGAACATCGAGATCGGGCTGGGGTTGCACTCGGAACGCTGGGTCGGGGCCGATTACTGGGAAGGCGCCGCACAGTCCGGGCTGACGCTCGACAAGATCCTTGCCTCGTCCGAAGTGGTGGTCATCGGCGTCGACGGTGGCGGTCTCGATGACCTCCTGGGCGTGGCGGTGCTGGGCCGCCACGCCGACAGCAAGTGCTGGCAACACTGGGGCAAGGCCTGGGCGGATCGCGGTGTTCTCGAACTGCGCAAGGAGATCGCGCCCGAGCTGCAGGACCTGGAGAAACAGAAGCAGTTGACACTCGTCGACAACCTCGAAGACGAGGCGATCCCCGAGATCGTGGATGTCTGCAAGCGGGTCCGGGACGCGGGCCTGTTTCCCGATGAGGACGGGATCGGCATGGACCCGGAGGGGGTCGGGTCGATCATCGACGCGCTGATCGAAGCCGAGTTCGAGATCGAGGACATCCGGTCGATCAGCCAGGGCTACAAGCTGAACGCCGCGATCAAGGGCGCGCCGGTCAAGCTGAAGAACGGATCGCTGGTGCATTGCGGCCAGCAGTTGATGCGTTGGTGCGTGGGCAACGCCAAGGTCGAGACGCGCGGAAACGCTGTCATCGTGACCAAGGCCAAGTCGGGATCGGCCAAGATCGACCCGCTGATGGCGCTCTTTGACGCCGTCATGCTGATGAACTGGAACCCAGTCGCGGCCGGTTCCAAGGACTTCGAATACACGGGGATGTGAGTTTGGGACTGATGGACCTTTTCCGCGGGCGCCCTGCGCCGGCGGCCTCGATGCGCGCCGAACCGCCAGTCAGCGCCTCGCAGAACGTGCAGAGCGGAACCCAGTGGCAGAACGGGTTCGTCACCGGTGGCGCGCCCTCGCGGGCGGGCGTGGCCGTGTCGGAACGGACGGCCCTGTCGATCCCGGCCACGCTGCAGGCGCTGCGGATCCTGACCGGTGTCTTTGCGATGACGCCGCTGCACTACTATCGCCGGGGTGAGGGCGGGCGAGAAGCAGCGGACCAGCGCGCCGAGGCGCAACTGTTCCGCACGGCCCCCAACAGCCACCAGACGCCGTTTTCCTTCATGGAACTGCTGATGGCGGACCTGATGTTGTCGGGCGGTTTCTTCGCCTATGTCAGCCGGGGTCCGGCCGGGCGCGAACGGGCGCTGACCCGGTTGACGCCGGGCACGGTGAGTATCGCCGAGCATTTCGACCGGATGGATGGCAAGACGCTGTTCTACGATGCGACCCTGCCGGATGGCACGCGCGAGCGATTTCCGGCGCGGGACATCCTGCACATCCCCGGGTTCAGCCGCGACGGGGTGAACGGTCTGAACCCGGTGCGCTATGCGCGCGATGCCCTGGGCGCCTCGATCGCGACCAGCGAGCACGCGGCCCGGTTCTGGTCGAAGGGTGGCAAGCCCTCGACGGTGCTGACGACCGAGCAAAAGGTCGGGCCGGAAGACAAGGTGCGGATCCGGACGGATTGGGAACGGCTGCACGCCGGACATGACGGAAGCCGCGTCGCGGTCCTGGACCAGGACCTGAAAGCGCAGTTCCTGAGCCATGACATGAAGGCCAGCCAGTTCCTGGAAACCCGCCAGTTCCAGGTGGTCGACCTGGCGCGGATCTGGGGTGTGCCGCCGCACCTGATCTTCGACCTGTCGCGGTCGACCTTTTCGAACATCGAACAGCAGAGCCTTGAGTTCGTGATCTATCACCTCGGCCCGCATTACACGCGGATTGCACAGGCGATCACCAAGGCTTTTGCCCGTCCCGGGTTCTACTACGAACACCTGACCGACGCGCTGGTCCGGGGCGATCTCAAGAGCCGGATGGAGGCCTACTGGCAACAGCGCCAGATGGGGATGCTGAACGGCAACGAACTGCGGGCCAAGGAAAACCTGGGCGACATCGCGGGACCGGCGGGCACGGATTACTGGCGCCCGTCGAACATGGAAATCGCAGGCGCCGCGGCGCAAGGAGGCGACAGTGACGAATGACCTGAATGCGCTGGTCGCGGCAATCCGCGCCCAGCCCTGGGCGATCATGCCCGAATACCTTGAGGCGATCGAGGCGATCGCTGTCCGCGCCTTCGACGAGGATGTGCTGGCCCGCGTCGCCGGGGACGGGCACGAGGCCCACCTGGAACAGGCCCGCATGGCGGTAGCAGCGATGGGGCGGCCAATGGAAGGTGCGTCGATCTCGATGCTGCGCGGCAACGTGGCCGTGGTGCCGATGATCGGGACGATCTTCCCGCGCGCCTCGATGGTCGGGGCCTCGACCGGGGGAACGGACCTGGCGACGATCATGCGCGACATGCGCGTGGCCTGGGCCAACGAGGATGTCGAGCGGATCGTCATGCTGGTGGACAGCCCCGGGGGTGTCGTCTCTGGCCTTGGCGAGGCGGCGGAAACCCTGCGCGCCTCGCCCAAGCCGATCACCGCCTTTGTCACCGGCTTTGCGGCCTCGGCGGCCTACTGGCTGGCAAGCCAGGCGGGCGCGATCGTCATGGACCGGTCTGCGGCCGTGGGCTCGATCGGCGTGATCGCCTCCACGACCCGGCAGGAGGCGCCGGACGGGAATGGCCGTCGCGGCTACGAGATCGTCAGCAGCGGGGCGCCGTTGAAGCGCCCGGACCCCAGCACCGAGGAAGGCCGTGCCGCGATCCAGACACAGGTCGATGCGATCGAAAGCGTCTTTGTCGATGACGTCGCCGCGGGGCGCGGGGTCAGCGCGGCGCGGGTTCGCGCGGACTTCGGGCGGGGCGCGATGGTCGATGCGGCCGGGGCGATCTCTGCGGGTATGGCGGACCGGATCGGCACGCTGGAGGCGGAACTTGGGCAGGACACCGGGCGCACCCGGGCCACACGACCGGGGCGGCGTGCGAGGGCCGCTGCCGATATTGAAACGCGGCGGCGCGCCGCAGAAAGGAGCCAGTGATGGATCGTATCCTTGAACTGAGAAACCGCCGTGCGGAGCTTCTCGAACAGATGGAGGCGCTTCTTGCCTCCGAACCGGCCGAAGGCGGGGACGACTGGAGCGATGAGCAGCAGGCGAAGCTGGACGCCCTGAAGGACGAGGATGACAAGTTGGCGGCGGAACTGTCCCGGCTGGAAGACCTGGAACGCCGCCGCGCGGCCAGCGCGCAGCCGGCGCAGCCGCTGCCCGGTGGCAATGGCGCCGGGCAGGGGGCCACGACCCCCGCGCAGGCGCGCGAACCCGGGCTTGCCTTTGCCCGCATGGCGCGGACCGTCGCGGCGGCGGGCGGCATTCCCTATGTCGCCCAGCAGATCGCCGAGGCCAACGGTGACAGCGGTCTCTTTGCCAACCAGTCGATGGGCTCCGGGGCCGAGGGTGGTTTCCTTGTGCCCGAGGACGTGTCCTCGGAAGTCATCGAACTGCTGCGCCCGCGCAGCGTCGTCAGCGCCATGAACCCGCGCACGGTGCCGCTGCCCAACGGCAACATGACCATGAACCGCCGCGCGACCGGGGCGACCTTCGACTACGGGGGCGAACAGACCGACGCGCCGGCCACCGGCGTCACCTTCGGCCAGGTGCGGCTGTCGGCCAAGAAGCTGCGCGGCATCATCCCGATGTCGAACGACCTGCTGCGGACCGCGTCCACGGCGGTTGACCGGCTGATCCGCGACGACGCGGTCGAGGACGCCGCGCAGATCCAGGACCGGTATTTCCTGCGCGGTGCGGGCACGGAATACGCGCCGAAGGGCCTCCGCTTCCAGGTGGTGGGCACGAACTATGCGACCACGCATATCCTGACCATGACCGCCTCGCCCGACCTGCAGAAGGTGACCAATGACCTGGGCCGCCTGGAACTGGCCCTGGGCAATGCCAATGTCAGCCACCGCGGCGCGCACTGGGTCATGTCGCCGCGCACGGAACAGTACCTGACCAACCTGCGTGACGGGAATGGCAACAAGGCTTTCCCGGAGATGAGCGAGGGCATGCTGCGCAAGAAGCCAGTCCACGTCACGACCGAGATCCCGGACAACCTGGGCGGCGGCACGGAATCGGAAATCGGGCTTGTGCATCCGTCGCATGTCATCATCGGTGAGCACATGGGCATCGAGATCGCCATGTCGACCGAGGCGGCCTACAAGGATGCCAATGGCACCATGCAGGCGGCTTTCTCGCGCGACGAGACGCTGCTGCGGATGATCATGCAGCATGACATCGGCTTGCGTCACCTGCCCGCCGTGGCCTGGCTGACGGGCGTCACCTGGGGCGCCTGATCCGGCCCTGATCCCCTGACCGAAACGAGCGGGCCAAGCGGCCCGTTTTTCATTTCTGGAGAAACGACATGAGCATGCAACTTCGCCAAATCGGCGCCCTGATTTCGGTGGTTCGCACCGTCGCCAACATCGCCGCGACCGCCGGCGGGTCCGGCGATGACACCGAGGTCGAGGGCACGATCTTCGACCGGGCCGCGATGGGTCATCCCTCGACCGCCGTGCTGGCCGTGCCCTACACCGCCACGCTGGCGGAGGGGGAGACCCTGACCATCGACTACACGGTCCAGGAGGGCGACGAATCCGATCTCGCCGACGCGGCCACGTTGAAGACCGGTAGCGTCGTGGTCGCCACCGGCGGCTCCGGTGGCAGCACCGAGACGGGGTGCCTGGAGGTCGACCTGAAGACCATCGCGGGCGGGCGCTACAACCGGGTTGACCTGACCCCGGGTCTCAGCGCCGCCAACACCGACACCGCCGCGCTTTCGGCGGTCCTGGTTTATGCGGGCATGGACCGCTTGCCGCAATGAAGGTGGTTCGTTTCGTGAAGACCTACCGCATGTACCAGTCCGGCGAACGGGCTGGTTTCCCGGAGGCCGAAGCCGATGCGCTGATCAGGCAGGGGTTCGCGGTGGATCCCGAAATGGCGACTGCCTTGCAAGAGGCGGCGGATGCACAAGCGGCGGCCGAGGCGGACGCCGCGCAGCTGCGCCGCGAGGCGGTGGCCGATGCTATCGAGCAGGTGGATGAGGGGGACTACACCAAGTCCGGCAAGCCCGATGTCGATGCCATCAACCGGCTGATGCCCGAGGGGGCCGCGCCGGTCAGCGCCGATGAGCGTGATGCCGTCTGGACAGAGCTGCAGGCGGGTTGACGGGCATGCGGCTGACCCTTGTGACCGAGCCGTCCGAACCCGCCATCGGGGTCGATGACGTCAAGGCGGTCCTGTCCCTCCATCACGGCGACCATGATGCCATGATCGAGGGGCTGATCGGTGCGGTCACCCGCTATCTCGATGGCCCGGGCGGGATCCTTGGCCGGGCCATCGTCAACCAGGTCTGGCGGTTGGAGCTGGAGAACTGGCCCGACCGGATCGTCCTTCCGGTCGAGCCTGTCGGCTCGATCGAGATCACCTGGTTCGACGCCGATGACGTGGAACAGACGCTGGGCGCCGAGGCGTTCGAGATCATCGAGAGCGGCCCGGCGGCGCGTCCGGTCGTGGCCTGGAATGCCGGCGTGACGCTGCCCGGGTTGGGCGCGCGCATGTTCCCGGTGCGCGTCGCGATCACCGCAGGGGCGGCGGATGGGGCCTCCGTGGACGACGGACTGCGACAGGCCATGAGCCTGCTGGCGGCCTATTGGTACGAGAACCGGGGCGCGGTCAGCGCCGGGCAGGCGCAGGAAATTCCCTTCGGGATCTCGGCCATGCTCGCGCGCTACCGGGTGATGCTGTGAAGCTCTCGCGCCGGGGCGGCGCGGCCCTGTCGCAGCGCGTGGCCTTCGACGAACCCGCTGGCACGGATGATGGCTACGGCGGCAAGACCCCGGACTGGGCAGAGCGGTTCCGCTGCGATGCCGAGATGCGCCACATGGGCGGGGCCGAGGTGGTGCGTGCGGCGCGCGAGGCGGCGGTGCGGACTTTCAAGGTGCGCGTGCCCGCCTGTTCCGACCTGGACGGGCTGACCGAGGCCTGGCGGATGCGAGATGTCCGGCGCGGCGATGCCTATAACGTGCGGGACGTGGACAGGATCACGGATCGCAACTGGATCTGGCTGGTGGCCGAGGGGCCGCTGGCGAAACAAGGCTGAGCATCGAAAGGAAGTGCGATGACACTCAAGGCAGAACTGCGGGTCCGGCTGGAAGCGACCCAGACCGGTGAAAGCGATTTCGGCAGCGTGTCCTTCACGCCGCTGATGCAACTCGCCCAGGCGCTGGCGGATGGAACCGGGGCCAACCAGGCGGATGTGCTGTGGATGGACGAGCGCCCCGTTGCGGACGGGGCCAACGACGATCTCGACCTGTCGGGGGCGCTGACCGACGTCTTCGGCAACTCGGTCAACATGGCGGAGGTGGTTGCGATCTTCATCATCAACGCGCCGCGCAGTGGCAGCGCGAACACTACGGACCTGACCGTCGGCGGCGCGACCAATGCTTTCGAGGGGTTCCTTGGCGGGACATCCCCGACCATCGGTCCGATCAAGCCCGGCGGGTTCCTTGCCATCGGTGCGGGGGATGCTGCCGGGATCGGCGCGGTCACCGGCGGCAGTGAGGACGAGCTGCGGATCGCCAATAGCGCGGGCGCGGCGGCGACCTACCAGGTCGCGATCATCGGCCGGTCGGCATAACCGGAGGGTCTGCGCCGTGTCGGTCAAGATGAAGGTCGATGGGTTCCGCGAGATTGAAAGGGCCCTCGCGGATCTGCCGCGCGGCACGGCCAAGAGCGTTGTGCGCCGCGCGATGAAGAAAGAACTGACGCCGATCGCGAACATGGCGAACGCGCTCTGGCCCGGGAGCGATGACGATGTGTTCCGGATCAGCCCGAAGGTCTCGCGCTCGCAGAAGGGCGACAGCAAGGCGCTCACCGGGGCCTCGATCGTCAACATGTTCGTGGGGGCGAACAAGGCCCCGGCTGTCGGCGCACCTCATGCCCACCTGATCGAGTTCGGCACCGGTCCGCGCAGCCACGAAAGCGGCAAGTTTGTCGGCGCCGTCTCGCCCCAGCCGATGCTGCAGCCCGCGTGGGATGCCCACAGCCTGGGCCTGCTGGAAGGGCTGGGCGCGCGGATCTGGGACGAGATCGCCAAGACGCTGGCGCGGCGCGCGAAGAAGGCGGCAAAGGGGAAATGATGATCCGTATCAAGCAGGAAGGCGTGCGGCCCGGCCCGCAGATCGAGACGACAGAGGGCACACCGATCGAAGGGGTTCTGGCGGTGACGATCCGAATGGCCCCTGAAGATCTGGTGGTGGCAGAAATGGATGTCCTTGTCGAAGCGGTGGATATTGTCGCGCATCCCTTGCTGAGCCTCAACAGCCTGGAACGCGCGGCCAGGCACCACGGGTTTCGCCTCGTTCCCGAGGGTGACGACTGATGGAAGAACACCTGCAGGCCCTTCTGGACGCGGCGCTGTCCTTTCCGGTGGCCTGGGGGAACATGGGGCGTGGCGTCTCGACGCCGCGGGCCTCGGTCTACCGCGTGGGCGGTCTGCGGGACATGACCCTGCAAGGCCCGGGCCTGATGCTTGGGCGGCTGCAGGTGGACTGCTACGGCAAGACATTTGCCGAGGCGGACGCGGCGCGGAAAGAGGTCTGCGCCACCCTGGAGGATTACGCCGGCGGGCCAGTCCAGGGTGTGTTCCTTGAGGCGATCCGCGACGGATTCGAAGGCGACGCGCAGCTCTTGCAGCGCGTCTCGCTGACCTTCTCGGTGACCTACCGGGACTGACGCCGGGCGCCCGGCAATCACACATCGCTGAACAAAGGAGATCGCTATGGCGACCAAGCAGCGCATTGTCAAAGGGGCCACCAGCAAGTGGGGCACCGATGGCAACACCTACACCGACATTCCCGAATGCAAGGGGCTGGCGGTGCCGGTGGTCGAACCGGAATACCTGGATGCCACGCATCTGCAGAGCCCGGGCAAGTTCCGTGAATACATCCAGGGCCTGATGGACGCCGGTGCGATCGAGATCCCCTGCGGCTATTCCAGCGATGGCTACGACGCCGCGCATGGCTACCTGATGAACGGGACGCTGATCTACTTCCAGACCACCATGCCGCTGGAAACAGGGCAGAGCACGGGCGACGTGTTCAGCTTCACCGGCTTCGTCAACCCGAAGCTGGAAACCAATGACGTCGGCGCGATCATCGGCATGGCGCTGGGGATCCGGATCACCGGCCAGCCGACCTTCACGAAGGGGAGCTGATCATGATTTCCTCTCATCACGTCGAGGTTGGCGGCAAGACCTACAGCCTGAAACTGGGCACCGGCGCCATGATGCGCCTGGAATCCACGCGCGGCGTCTCGATTTCCAAGTTACTGGAGGACTTGCAGGGAGATCCCAGCGTCCGCGATTTCGTGGCGGTCATGGCCGAGGTCATGAACGACGGTGCCGGTGCCACGCAGGAAGAGGCCGTGGAGCTGATCGACATGCTGGGGTTCGACGCGGCGGGCCTGGCGATTGGCAAGGCCTCTGAGTTGGCCTTTCCCGAAGCCGCCCAGGATGACGACGCATCGGGAAACGCGACGGGGGCGGGTCAGGCCGGATAGACTGGGCCGCCCTTTTCGAGAACTGGAGGCTGGCCGGCGAGGACCCGGCCAGCTTCGGACAGTGGAGCCTGCGCGAGATGCAGGTGATCTTCGCGGGCGGCCAGCGCCGCGACCAGCGCATGGCCTGGCTGGCGGCAAGCTGGAACGCCTATGCCGTTCATAAACCAGAGAAGATGCCGGAGGATCCCGGCGTGCCGGAGCGTCCGGCCTCGACCGAGGCGGATGTCGTCTACGCGCGCGCCTGGATGAAGGCGATGGCAGGAGCACATCATGGCGATTGAAATCGGCGTTCTGCGCGCCCTGCTGTCGCTCGACAGCGCGGCCTTCGACAAGGGGACCAAGCGCGCCAAGGCGAGCATGGGCGGGCTGCAGCGTTCCCTGAGCGCGGCGGCCGACAGCATGGGCCGCGTCGGGCGCAAGCTGACAACGCGGGTGACCCTGCCGCTGGTGGGCATTGCCGGTGCCGCGGTCAAGTCCTCGCTGGCGACGGTCGATGCCCAGAGCAAGATGGCGCAGAGCCTCGGGACATCGACCAGGTCGATCCAGATCCTGACGCGGGCGGCGGACCGGGCGGGGATCTCGACGGGCGAGCTGGAACAGATCAGCCGCCAGTTGACCAAGCGCCTTTCCGAGGCGGCGGCAGGGGGCGGGCCGGCGGCCAAGGCGCTGGACCGGCTGGGGATCAGCGTGTCCGACCTGGCGGACATGGATCTCGACCAGAAGATCCTCAAGATCAACAAGGCGATCGAGGACAACGTGCCGGCGGCGGAACGTGCGGCGGTCGCCACGGCCATCTTCGGGTCGCGGGCCGGGCTGGTCGCCGGGCGGCTGGATCCGGCGACGATCGCGGCGGCGGCCGAGGAGATGGAGAAATTCGGCGTCACGGTGACCGAGCTGGAGGCCGACCGGATCGAAGAGGCCAACGACGCGATTTCCGCGCTGGGGCTGGTGTCGCGCGGCCTGGGCAACCAGCTTGCGGTCGCGCTGGCGCCGGTTCTGAAGAGCATCGCCGAGACGCTGGCGGATTGGGCGGCAAAGTTCTCGCGGCTGGAACCGCGCACGCAGGCCATCGTCGCGGGTGTCGCGGCCTTTGCCGCTGCCGCCGGGCCGCTGGCCCTTGGGTTGGGGTTCGTGGCGACGGGCCTTGCCGCGCTGGCCACGCCGATCGGACTGGTGGTCGTGGGGCTGGCGGCGGTGGCCGGGGCGGCGGCCTATGTCGTGGCGAACTGGGACGAGATCCAGCGGGACTACCCGGCCACGGCAAGCGCGCTGGAGAAGGTCGGCGCGGCGGGCCTCAAGATCGGCGAGGGCTGGGCGGATGCCATCAAGCGGATGCTGGGGGCGACCGAGGCGGCGCTGACGTCGGGGATCAAGGTTTATGACGGGCTGGTCAAGGGCGACTTCGCGAGCGTCTTCGAAGGCCTCAAGGGCATCGTGTCTGCCGCGATCGAGAGCGCGATCGCGAACCTCGATCTCTTCACGCTGGGGGGCGCGTCACGGATCCGCGATGGCCTGACCCAGATCTACAACGTGGTGACCGAGAACGGCCCGGACATGGTCCGGCAGGGCAAGTTGATCGTGGAATGGATCAAGGCCGGGATCGAAACCTGGCTGCACAAGATCGGCGATGCGATGTCCGGGTTCGCGGCGGACATCGTGGCCGAGATCAAGGCCGCGGCAACCGGCGTGGTCGAGGCGGCGAAGAAGCTGGGCCGCGACCTGATCATGGGGATCCCCGCCGGGATCGCGGAGAAGATCGGCGAGGTGCAGGAAAGCGTCCGGGCCGCGGTCAACAGCCTGTTCGGTGTCGCCAAGAAAGAGGCCCGGGTCGAGTCACCCTCCAAGCGCTTCATGGAATTTGGCCGGTTCCTGATGGACGGGGTGCGGATCGGGATCGACGAAAAGGCCCCGGAGGCGGCAGACGCGGCGGGCCGCGCCGCCGAAGCCGCCGCCAAGGCGTTCGAAGAGGTCAGCGGCAAGGCGAAACTGCCCAGCGGTGTCGAGAGCGCAATCGGCACCCTGTCGAATGCGATGGGGCAGGCCGCGAGTTCGGCCCAGTCGATGGGCGAGGCGGTCAGGGGCGCCTTCCGGCAGATCGCCTCGCAATGGGTTTCGAGCGGGATCAACTCGATCCTGACCAGCCTGGCCGGGTTCCTGTTCCAGGGCTTCGGCGGCGGCGGCGGTTTGCTGGGCGAGATCTTCGGCGGGTTCAAGGGTTTCTTCGCGGACGGTGGGGTGCTGGGCGCCGGTCAGTGGGGGATCGCGGGCGAGGCTGGGCCGGAGCCGGTGGTTGGTCCTGCCCGGATCATTCCGAACCACGCCCTGGGTGGTGGCCCGATGACCTTCAACATCGACGCACGCGGCGCACAGCAGGGCGTCGGGGACGAGATCGCCATGAGCCTGCGCGCCGAGATCCGCCGCCTGCGCGCCGACGTGCCCGGTATGGCGGTTTCCGCCGTGAAGATCACCAACAGCGAGACGCCGCTTTGACCAATGTCTATGCCTTCCCGCCGGTGGCGATCACCGGCTGGCAATGGGACGTGGAAGATCCGGTGGCGGTCTCGCGGTCCCTTCTCGACGGTGGCCGCTATGTCACGACATCTGGTCCGCGCCGGATCGTGGCGCGGGCGCGGGTTTCCGCGCTTGGCCGGGGCCGATCCGGTGCGGGCTACATGCAGGTGTTGCGCCGCCTGCTGAACGGTGGCGAGAACCTGGTGCGCCTCTATTCCTGGCCGGTCAACTTCTGGCTCGATGACCACGACCTTGCCGCCCTGCGGCGCGGCGAGGTGATCACCTGGGCGGACGGGGGCGCGGTCATCCCCTGGGCCGATGGCGGGTCGCAGGTGGTCTGGCTCGACGGCGCCTATGTCACCGGCACGACCGGGACGGACAGTGAGGGGTTCGCGACCATCGCGCTCTCCGGGCTTCCTTCCTCCAGGCTCTGCGTGCGGCCCGGCGATTTCCTGACGATCTACGACGCGGTGGCGGACACGACCGGCGAGACGATCATGGTCATGAGCGAGGGCACAACCGACGCGAATGGCGACGTGACCGTGCGCCTGATCGAGGCACCCAGCACCGGCTACAGCGGCAACCGCGTCAGTGTCGGCACCAGCGAAACGGCGGTCTTCGAGGTGACGGACATGCCGCCCATGCAACAGACGATTTCCGGCGACTGGACGGTGACCTGGGCATTCCGGCAGGTCTTCGCGGACGAGGTGCCGGGCGGATTTACGGAGGTGAACCCGTGGAGCTGACGATTGGCAGCGCGCTTTATGCCGAGGTGTCCAAGCGGTTCTTTCACCCGGCGTTCCTGGCCTTCATCGACTGGCCAGGCGATCCGGTCTACGCGCACGGCGGGCGGGGACCGCTGTCCTGGGATGGGCAGACATGGCTGGGCGTCCAGAGGATCGCGGCCATGCAACTGCCCGAGCAATCCGAGGGCATGGCCCAGCGGATCGCCGAACTGACCCTGGTGGGCGTGCCGGCCGATCTGACGGACCACCTGAGCGCCGATGCGCGCGGCGCCGCGGTCGAGATCTACCTTGGCGCCTACACGACGCGCGAAGGCGTGGCGCTGGTGGGGGATCCGGTCCTGTTCTTCTCGGGCGTCGTCGATGGTCGGGCGCAGATGATCGAGGCCACCAAAGCGGGGCAGGTGCGGGCGCTCAAGATACAGGTCCGCACCGGCCCGTCACAGCGGTCTGTTGGTGTCGGCTACATCACCCGCGAAAGCCGATCGGTTGACTATCCAGACGATACGCTTTTGCGCCACGCGGCGGGGGCCGAGGCCTTTGGCCGGGACGGGGGGCTGTTGAGATGATGCAGGTCCTGCCGATCTTCGCCCGCCCCTTTGCCTGGGGCGTTGTGGACTGCTGCCTTGCCGCCTCTGACGCGTTCCGGGCCGTGCATGGCGTGGACCCCATGCGGGGCATCCGGGGCACCTATGACAGCCTGCGGGGCGCCCTGCGGGTGATCCGCGCGCGCGGCGGGTTCGAGCGCATGGCGCAGGACCAGGCGGCGGCGGCTGGCCTTCTGCCAGGGCAGGGCGCGCCGGGGGAGATCGGCTTTGTCGCCCCCGAGGACGTGCCCCTGACCGGGGGCGGGCTGGCATTCTGCGGCGCGCCCGGGGTGTGGTGGATGAAATCCGAAACCGGGCTTGTCTCAGTCGGGCGGGTTGCCGCCAGTTGGAGGGTCTGATGGCAACGGCACTGTCTGGCGCATTGCTTGCGGCGGGGGCATCCTCCGGCGTGGCCCTTTCATCGGGCATCATTGTCGCCACTGTCGGCGGCGCGGCTATCAAGCTTGGACTTGGCGCGCTGGTGGCCTCTGCGGCGGCGCAGGCGCGCCTGCCGGACCAGCCGAGTATGCGCCGGGCGCTTGAGGTCGCGCGGCGCCTCGTGGTCAACCGGACAACCTATGGTCGGTCGCTGGTGGTCGGGTCGCCGCTGCGCCCTTACAAGGTCACCCGCCAGGTGTATGGCTGCATGATCCTGAACAACCGCCCCAGCGCGGGCGGGGAGATTTTCACATACACGGACAGTCGCCCGTCCCCCGCTGCATCGGAGCCTTGGGGAGACAGCAACCAATACACGCAGGGCGACGTCTACGACTTCACCGGCGAAGGCTTTGCGCCGCAGCCCGACCCTTTCGTCGGCTTCGAGGGCGATCCCGGCGGTTTCGACTTCTTCCGGATCTGGATCGGGAAAGGGGACCAGACCAGCCCGCCCGACCGCATCCTGTCCGAGGCAGGCAGTGTGTTCACGGAGAACGACGGCGGCGAGGGCCTGACCGTCCTCTGGTATCGGCTGGACCTGGGCGACGACAACGAGAAGTATTACAGGCGCTGGCCGTCCATGCCGCGCGCGGCGCCGTCGATCGAGGTGCTGATGGACACCAGCAAGGTCTGGGATCCGCGCGACGGCACGCAGGACCCTGACGACCCGTCTACCTGGAAGTTTTCCAAGAACCAGGCCCTGATCACGCTGGATGCGTTGCTGAATAACCCGGTTGCACCATTCAGCCGGTCGCAGATCGACACGGCCAGTTTCGAGGACGGCGCCGACATTGCCGATGAGGCGGTGGCCCTGAAGCGTGGTGGGACAGAGGCCCGGTACGAGGTCGCGGGCACGATCCAATGGACCAACAGCGAGATCTTCTCGCAGATCGAGCCATTGGCCCGCGCGGGCGGTGGGCGGCTGGTCGATATTGGCGGGCGCATCGGCTACGCGCCGGGCGCCTGGACCGCGCCGGTCTACACGCTGTCCAAGGTCCTGGACGGGCGGGTCCTGTCCTTCTCGAACATGAAACTGTCCCGCAACGTGCCGACCGCGATGCAGGCCAACTTCACCAACCCCGACAACGGTTTCGAACAGGACAGCCTGCCGCCCCTGGCGGTGGCCAGCGGGGGCGGCGCGGACGCCAGTCTTGACGGAAGCCTGATCGACAGCGCGACCCGCGCGGCCCGGGTGCAGAAGATCGAGGCGGCCCGGCGCGCAGCCCAGAAGGTGCTGACCCTTGAGGCGCCTTCGGACGCGATAAAGTGCGTGCCCTGGTCCAACGTCACGGTGGATCTGCCGGGGCTGGAGGACATGGACGGCGTGATGCGTGTCACCAGCACCGACCCGGCCATCTTCCTGCGCGAAGAAGGCGGTGCCGCGATGCGCTGTCCGATGGCCCTGGAGGAGCATACGGAGGCCATGTACGACTGGTCGGTCGATGACGAGCCGGAAACGCTGTTCAGCCTCGAAAGCGATGTCGCCACGGCGGGCGAGGTGAGTTTTACCGGCGTGGCTCCGGCCTCCGAAAACCTGACGCAGGTTGCGATCTACCGGGCCGCCAACGGCGGCGCCTTCACCGATGCCAGCCTGATCGGCACGGCGACCGCCGTCGATGATGACCTGGGCTTCACGGTGACGGCGACGACCGGCGCGGGCGCGGCGGATTTCTACGTTGCGCCGCTGGACGACGCGGGCGCGGTTCTCGGGACGCCGAGCGGCCCCTACTCCCTGACAATTTCCTGAAGAGGGTCATGACATGACGTTCACTCTCCCGGTCACGGACAACGTGGTCGAGCGCTCCGCCTTCGAGGCGGCAATGGACAGCATCATCGGGAGCGTGGTCTCTGCCGTATCTGTCGGATACCCGCCCTATGCCGACACCACGGCAGGCCTTGCGGCGACCGATGACGGCGACGGGTTTTCGGTCTTCGGTGCGAGCGGCTTCACGCTTTACCTGAATGACGGCGGCGCCGCGTCCGCGCTTGGGACGTACCCGCTTTCGACGGTCACGGATGCGATTTCCGCCAAACAGCCGGATTGGGTCTATGCCACCCCTGCGGCGGTGAAGGCCAGCACGGACAGCCTGACCGAGGGCCAGACGATCCAGACCAAGACCGGGTTCCACTATACCGTGGCCGCGTCCGGTGCGACGGACCACCACCTGACCACCGCGGGCGGCGACAAGCTTTATGTGGGGCGGGTCGGTGGGGCCTGGCACTTCGATGCATGGGCGCCGAACAATGACGGGTCCACCAGCGACCTGGCGCTGTTCCAATCCGCTAACGATGCAATCGAGGCGCGCGGGGGCGGGGTGATCTACGTCACGGACGGCGGCGACGGCTACCTGATCGACGGCGTGTTCTCTCCCGGTGACAAGGTGCGGTGGGTCGGTATTGAAAGCCTGTCCCAGCGGGGCAGCGGCGGCGGCACCCTGCGCGGCGTGCGCCTCATCCCAGGTCATGCGGGTGTGATCGTCAAGCTGGGCGCCAGCGGGGACCAGAGCAACCTGTGCGAGTTCTCCGGCTTCGCTGTCTATGCGGATCCGGGTGATGCGTTTTACCAGCAGTTCACGCCATTCCAGATCGCGGATTTTCGGCATGGCCGGATGCGGAACCTGTTTGCAGGGGGCGGGGCCTTGGGCTTTGACTGGACCGGCGTCTATGTCGGCGCCAGCGGCAACAGCGCCACGCAGTATGTCATCACCGAGAACATGGCGGCGGACGACTGCCTGGGGCCGGGCGTGCAGATCGACTTGCCGACGCCGGCGAATGAGGCGGCGCCCTTCATGCAGGCCTGCACGCTTGGCGTCGGGTCGATCACCAATTGCGCGAAAGGCATCCACATCGGCGGCGGCCAGATGATCGGAAACCGGATCATCTTCGAGGGCGGCCAGTGCGGCGGGCATTCCAGTTTCGGGCTGCACATGGACGGGGACGAAACCGACAAGGGCGCCCCGCGCGCTCAGTTCACGATCGAGGGCGCGCCCTGGTTTGAAAACAGCAACCCGGGCGGGCCAGAGGTCCAGGTGGACTGCGGTACGCTGATAATCGCTTGCCAGATGAACACGGGCCGGATCGCCACCAGCGGCAAGGGGCGTGTCGTCTCCTGGGTCGGGCACGCGCATCATGATTTCATGATCCCGGTGACCGGCTTCCCGGTCTCCGGCCTGCAGCGCGCCTGGTCCTTCCGCGACATCGGGTCGGACACCTTCCATTGCCCGATCTCGGGCGTGGCAGCCGAGAAGACAGGCAGCGGCACCAAGAGCACGGACGCCACCGAGACCAAGTTCCGGTCGGGCATCAAGGGCGATGGCGCGGGCGGTGGCTGGACAGTCAACGACGTCACGTTCGACTGGACCGCCGACTGGACCGTGGCGTTCCTCGCCTACAACACCACGAACGGCAACCACCTGGCCTTTACCATCGAGGACAGCGTGTCGACGTCCAGCCTGGACCTGTCGCCGCGTCCCGCCTACCTGCGCCTGCGCACCCAGGACAACGGCGGCGTCGTCGACTCGAAAGACCTCGGGGGGATGAACTCCAGCTACCTGGATGCGCCGCAATGGTTCGTCCTGAGCTACGACGCCAGCGCGACGCTGTTCACCGTCTACGGGCCGAACGGAACGGTCCTCAACACGTACACCCAAGCCGTTCCGGCGGCGCTCTCCGCATCGGGATACACGGATTGGCTGCTGAACGGCGGGCAAAACTCGACCGTCATCCTGGATGAGTTGGCCGTCTGGGATCGCGTCCTGGACGGCGACGAGGTGCTGCAGGTCTGCAACCTGAACGTCGATCTCCATTCGGCCATCGGGCATGACCCCCGGCAGGGCTATCCCGGCGAGGTTCCCGACAAGACGGCATATCGTGTCGGCGGAACGCAGGTTGTGGGCGCGCAGCAGGCAGCCATCACAGATCTGGGTGTCACCGCCAGCAGCGGCACGCTGCCCACGCCGGACGGGTCGCTGACCATCGCCGATGCCGCCAGCCCGACGAACGCCGAATTGCTGGAATACAGCGCCGAGCTGGAGGCGAAATTTGAGGCGGTTCTTGCGGCTCTGCGCGCCCACGGGCTGATCGCGACCTGATCGGGCGCGCCAATCGGATCATTCACCACCAGACCGGGAGGGCGACATGCCGGACCAGACACTACTTGACCAGGCGCGGATCCTCTCGGGGGCCGTGCTGACATGGCTTGCGGGCGAGACGGGGCGCGCGGTCATCGCGGGCGCAGCCGGGGGCCTCTATCGCTGGCTGATGCAGGAGCGGCGGCGGCTGCGCGACGGCATTGTGGCGGTCGCGGCGGGAGCGTTGGCGGCGCAATTCCTTGGCCCGGTGGTGCTGGCCGGTCTGCGCCTGGTGGGCCTGAAACTGCAGGGCACCGAAGCCGAGCTGGCGCCCACCGCGGGCTTTCTCGCCGGGCTGGCGGGCATGTCGATCGCCAAGATGCTGGTGGCCCTGATGGAGACGCAGGCCGCGCGCCTGGGCAAGTCGAAATGAGCCCCGACCGCAAGCCCCGCCTGAACCGTCACGCGCGCGAAGAGCTGCGCGCCTGGGCCTGGGGTGTCGTGATCGCGGCACTGCTGGCCCTGATTTTCCTGTAGGAGGACAGACCGATGATCTACCAGGGACGTGCCCGATACCCGGTGCGCGAAGCGATCCTGCACACCTCGGCCACGCCGGGGGGCTGGGATGACGGCAAGAGCGACAAGGATGTGCTGGACGCCTTCTGGCGCTGGCATGTCGAGGGACTCCCGCACCGCTGGCGCAAGATCGGCTATCACCGGATCATCCGGACGGACGGGACGGTGCTGTGGGACACCAAGTACCTGCGCTCGATCACCGAGATTGGCGCGCATGTGCGCGAGCGCAACCGGGGCACCATCGGGATCTGCCTGATCCCCGCGCGCATGGTGCCCAACGTCCTGCGGCCCGGCGCCACCTTTGCGGACTACTACACCGAGGCGCAACGCGCGGCGTTGAAAAGCTACCTGGCGGAACTGGCCAACTTCACGGATCTGCAGCGGGTCACGGGGCACAACGACCATGCGCCCAAGGCCTGCCCCGGGTTCAAGGTCGAAGGTCGGGATTGGCTGCCGTGATCCGCTGGGCGCTCATCGCGGCGCTGGGGGTGGCCCTGACGCTTGCCGGGCTGCTGGTGCGGGAAATGCGGGCGACCGGGCGGCTGGCGGGTGAGAACGTCCGCCTGTCCGCCTCTGTCGAGGCCCTTGAACGGAAGATCGAGGCCGACCGGATCGCAGTCGCCATTGCCCGCGACATCCAGAAACGAGAGCGCGTCCGCGCAGCCAGGTACGATCGCCTGCGCGAGGCCCTGATTGCCGGAGGGCACGATGAGCCGATTCCCGACTGGTTCCGCGATCACCTGCATCGCCTTGGCCTTGACGGCCTGCAGCCCGCCACGGACTGAAACCGTTTTCGTCGTGCCCGATGTGCCCGAGGATCTGCTGACACCGGTCGAGGTGCCGGCGCGACGGGTCGAGGTCCTGACGGACGTGGGATTGGTCCTGGCGGATCACGTCGAGGCGCTGGAACTGGCGAACGACCGGATTCGGGGCGTGCGGTGCGTGTTGGAGGGGACTGGTTGTAACGAACAGTAGCCTGACGCTCGAACAAAATTGATATGTAGCTTCGCTCCGGACGACGAGACCAGACGTTCCAAAACACGTTACGCGGTGTTTGGATCGAGCTGTGTCGCAGACTACGATGATCTTGACCTTTGCCACAAATTCTCGGTGCAGGAGCCGTGTTAACTTGAGGTTAACCAAAGTCGGTGAAAACAGACATCGAATGGGGGTAACTTCAAACGGTAAGGGAAAATATGACCCAGGTAGCATGGATGATCGATGTTCTGCACGACTTACGTCAGTTCGCTTCGGAGAATGGCTTCACAGCTAGTGCTGAAGCATTGATCAAGGCCAAATCTGAAGTTTCTCGCGAAATAGAAGCGCGTGTTCCCGACGCTCATAATGAAGTCCGCAAGTCTTGACGAGACAATACGTGGGTGGTACCGCAGCCCCGAGTATCCTTGCTTTTCGTCATGTGCCTGTCCGTTGTTTGTACGCGCGTACATCTCGCTGATGTAGAACAGGAGGCTCTTGGCGCCAAGCAAAAGAGGCGGAAAAATGAAAATGGCGGCGATAATTGTTCTAGCTGTTTTTTCAGTTTCGTCGATACTTATTGGTCTTTATGTGAAGTACGTCGAATACAGGGATAAGCGTGACCTGACAAACGATGAGCGTGAAGTTGGCTCTGTTCTTTCTCTTCTAGCAATGGCTTTTGGGGCAGTCTTGGCATTTCTGGCTTGGCTTCTGTCCTCATGAGTTCGATTCCGTAGTAGCGAAAGGTCTGCATTTTTCAGAAAGTTCCGGCGACCGTCATTTCACGGGCATTAATCATTACAAATAGAAACATCTTCTTGTTTGTAGAGAATTTCATCAATCGTGGGTGATTCGTAGGCGGCTGGATCTCCGTGCAACTCCGAGTTTCCCCGCTCGGCTGCCGGATCTCTTCCTGATTGTGGGTGTCGCCTCCAAGTTGTTCTGTCCCCCTGCTTTTCGGTGAGATCGTTAAAAATCTCTTGATAGGAGCTGTCTTGTGGCTCCATAGCTTCGGTTGGTTAACAATCTACGCGAAGCGAGGTTTGATATGGCTGGGCAGATTTCTCAGATCGATTTGATTACAGACGGAAGTTCACCGGAGTTTTTTGTTCAGGTGCGGTTCCCATCAGGGGAGACGCCATCAGGGCAGATTGGACCTGTCACGGATTTGTGCCGCTCC
>NZ_JARAMO010000302.1:0-22876 GCF_028807275.1 Mameliella sp. AT18 | reverse complement strand
ACCGCAGGGAGACGGGGGCAGAGCCCCCTCTCTTTCCCGCTGCCCGCGCGGACCTAGAACAGTGCCTGCGTCATCCGGATCAGTGTAGGCTCGTCCGCCTCGAAGGCCGCCATCACCGCCCGCTGCAGCCCGGCCAGGCTCGCCGGTTCCACCGCTCCTGCCCCGTAGGCCCGCGCCAACGCCAGAAAATCCGGGTTGCGCGCCACAACCGCGTTGGGCTCGATCTGGGCGCTCACCATGTTCTCACGGATCTCGCCCAGTGCACCGTTGTCCCAGACCAGGATCGGCAGCGGCAGGCCCAGTTCCACCGCCGTCCCCAGTTCAGGCAGCGTGTATTGCAGCCCGTAATCGCCCAGGATCGCGCAGGTCGGCAAACCAGGTCGGCCGACGGCGCCTCCGATGGCAGCAGGCAGCGCATACCCCAGCGTGCCGAAACCGCTGGGATGGTGCCAATGGCCGGGCCGGGGCATGTCCCAGACCTCCAGCGCGCCATAGGCAAACTGGGTCATGTCGGAATAGATCATCGCCTCTGCAGGCATGACCGCCTGCAGTGCCTCTGACAGTTCCACCACGCCGGGCCGTTCCGCCCGGACCTGTGCCTTCCAGCGCGCCCGCGCCGCCGCCACCTCTTCCGCGTCCCAGCACGGCGGACGGTCATCGTTGCGCGCTGGGATAGCGATGGTCATCGCCCGGATCAGCGCCGCGGCATCCCCGACAAGCCCAAGATCCCCGGCCCGCAAATCGGACAGGACCGCCGGATCCAGGTCCACCCGGATCATTCGCCCCGAATGACCCAGCTCGTCACGCCAGAGATCGACCTCGGACAGCTCCGTCCCCAGCGCGACCACCAGATCCGCTTGCGCGGCCACTTCCGCGCTTTCGGGCCGCGCCAGCGAACTGCCTAAGAACAACGGCTGATCCGCCGGCACGATCCCCCGGCCTGCATAGGTGACAAAGCTGGCCGCCCCGGTCTGCTGCAACAGCTCCGGCACATGCGCCGCCCCCGAGACCGCACCGCCCCCAAAGATGAACAGCGGTTTTTCCGCCTCGCTCAGCGCGTCGATCACCGCGTAGATCTGGTTGTGGGTCAGGTGCGGGCGCTCTGGCCGCAGAGGCGGTTCCGGGGCAGGCTCGGCCGGCGCGCCCAGGGCCGCGATCGGCATGTGCAGGGCCTTGGGCCGGGGCCGCGCGCTGGCGAACTCGCCAAAGGCGCGGTCGATCAAGGCATAGACAGCCGCGGGCTTCCCCGCCTCCTCGGACCAGTCGCAGACCGTGGCCCCCGCCGCGCGCTGGTCGCGCATCTGGTGCAGCTGTCCCCGCCGGGCCGCCGTTTCGTCCAGGCAGGAGGCCAGCGCCAGCACTGAAACGCTGTCGGAATAGGCCTGTCCCAGCGCCGTCATTGCGTTCAGGAACCCGGGGCCCGTGATCAGGTAGCAGACACCGGGCCGTCCGGTCGCCCGCGCATAGCCATCGGCCATGAACCCGGCGCCCTGCTCGTGACGGGCGAGGACATGGGTGATCCCGGCCTCCTCGATGCCACGATACATCTCGATGTTGTGCACGCCGGGGATGCCGAAGATCACCTCGACCCCGCGGGCCTTGAGAGCATGGCTGACCTGTGCGCCAAGGGGTTTCGTCATCATGCCCTCCAGAAGCCGATGGTAAAGAGTGCGAAGACCGCCAGGATTTCAAGCCGCCCCACCAGCATGGCAAAGCTGAGTATCCATTTCGCCGTGTCGCTGAGGCTGGAAAAATTGCCCGCCGGTCCGATCGTGTCGCCCAGTCCCGGGCCAATGTTGGCAATGGCGGTCGCTGCGCCGGACACCGAGGTGATGAAGTCAAGGCCCGTCAGGCTGAGCGCAACGGACAGGACGCCCAGCGACACCACGAAAAAGACGAAGAAGCTCATGACCGAGCTCAGGACGTCCGGCCCCACCGGGCGCCCCTGGTAGCGCGGCACAAAGACCCCGTGCGGCGCGCGGATGCGGCGCAACTGCACCCGGATCGAGGCAAAGAGCAACTGGTAGCGGAAGATCTTGACCGAGCAAGCCGTGGACCCGGCGCAGCCGCCGATCAGCCCAATGAAAAAGAACATGGCGATCAGGAAAGGTCCCCAACTCATGTAGTCGACGCTGGCATATCCGGTGCCCGAGATGATCGAGGTGATGTTGAATAGCGCCTCGCGCACGGCCTGTTCAGGATGATGCGGAAAGATCGACAAGAGCGTGATCGAAGTCACGACCACCAGGGTTCCGATGATGGCGAGAAAGGTCAGTACCTGGCTGTCGGACAACAGGACGAACCTGTGCCCCGCTACCATTTGGACGTAGCGCACGAATGGCAGCGCGGCGAGAATCATGAAGACAGAAGCGACATATTCCGCCGGCCCGGAGAACGTGCCGAAGCTGGCGTTGTAGTTTGAAAACCCGCCGGTCGAGACGGTGGTCATCGCATGCACCGTCGCGTCAAAGGCGTTCATGCCGCAAAGCAGGTAGCTGATCGTGCAGAACAGCGTAAGCGAGATGTAGATCGAAGAGATCGAGGCCGAAATCTGCGTCGCCCGGGGCAGGATCTTGCCCATCGTGTCGAAAGCCTCGGATCGGAAGATCTGCATCCCGCCGACCCGCAACTCCGGCAGAAAGACCATCGCGACGACGATGATCCCGATCCCCCCCAGCCATTGCAGCAATCCCCGCCACAGCAGCAGCCCCTTGGGCAATCCGTCAAGGTTCGTCAGAACGGTCGACCCGGTGGTGGTCAGGCCCGACATCGCCTCGAAAAAGGCATCGGTATAGCTGACCCCTGTGGCCCCCAGGACAAAGGGCAGCGCCCCGAAGACCGGCAGCGCCACCCAGACGCCCGTGGTCAGCAGGAACGTCTGTTGCAGGGTCAGCCCCTTCTTGACCGCGTTGGCACAGGACAACGACGTCAGGCCGCCCGCCAGCATGGTGATGCTTGCGCTTTCAAGGAAGACCGGCCATTCACCCCGCCCCTCTGCCAGGTCGACCACGAGCGGCAGCAACATGCAGGCACCAAGGCAGGCGACCAGCAGGCCGATCACATAGGCGACGGGGCGAACATCGAACATGAGACGGAGCGTTGGCCCGCCGGTGCAGGACTGTCAAGCGCCCTGCGCACCCTTGCCGCAACGCCGTCCGTCAGGCGGCCAGAAGGTCGCGAAAGACGAAGGACAGGATATCGTCGCGCGCAATGCCCAGAGCGGCAAGTTCCGCGTCCGACGCGCATTCCAGGGCAATGATCTGCCGCAACTTGGCCCTGCGAAGCTGTCCCGGGTTCATCCCGAACCCCACTTCGGACAGGAAGACATCGATCCGGCTGTTGAGGGACCTGTGGCCCATCCCGATCTGAACATTGTCGCGTGTCATGACTGGAAACCTTATCCTGCGTGGCCGGTTTCCTCCCTGCGGTTTACCCTCTCACAAAAGAGGTAACCAATCCATGAAAGCGCCGAACGTTGCCGTGAGGCGCCAGTCGCTGCACAAAGGCGCGGCAGGACCAGGGGCCCTGCCGCCTATTCCATCAACCGACGTGAAACAGTGTCGAGAACAGCTTGGGGTCCAGGCTTTCTGCCGCGAAAAGATCGCCCTCGGTCAGGACGGAGACCGCGTCGTGGCTGTGCAGGCTTTCCTGGTGGCTGGCGACCACGCGGTAATCCCCGACACGCGCGTCCGCCTGCAACTGCTCCGCGAACAGACGGGCGGCATCCTCCACAAAGATCGGGTTGGCCGCATTCAGTTCGGCAAAGGCCTGTTCGTCCTCGCGCTTGACCATGACCTGCGTCTCTGTCGGGACGGCGCGGCGACACATGTCCACCACGTCCTCGAACCAGAGGCACTCCCCTTCCTTGACCTCGACGGAAATGCGCGCAACAGAACGTTGCGAGTGCGGCGTGGCCAGCTGCCCACGCGTCCGTCGCGCGTGTTCCGACAATTCCAGAGAGCACGGGCAGGTCGAGGAATAGACATAGTCAAGGTGCATGACCTTGCGGCGCACGCCGTCCTGTTCCACCAGTTCCAGAGCAATGTCGTAGTACTGGTAACCGGACAGGCCCGACCGCAGGCTGTCGACCTTCATCGGAAAGGAGAAGCGCATGTTGATGCGGGCATCAAAGCTTTCCAGGTCACTCTTGTAATCGTCCAGCGCCGCCTCGATCACCTCGAAGCTGAAGGTCTTGTCCGCATGGGCATAGAAGGACCGCATGATGCGGCTCATGTTGATGCCCTTCTTGTCGGCCTCCAGGCTGACGGTGCCGGTCACGCTGGTTTCCAGGTGCAGGTCACCATTGTCGCGGGTGTGATACTGGATCGGCAGGCGAAAGTTGGAAATGCCCACGTGCTGAATGGCACGATTCGCCCCACGAATCAGCGAGGACGGCCCATTCTGCAGGTCCGGCAAACCCGCCTTGTAGTCAGAATCGACGCTGAAATTGTCCGGGTAGGCACGCGACAGCGCCGGATAGGAATCCGGCGCCGAATCGGGTGCAAGACGGGCCACGAGGGGATCCAGCGCCTCGATCTCGGCGTCCTGCGCCTTCGAAGCCCAGCGACGCAGCAATTCCAGTGCTTCTGCCGCCTCTTCCTGGCTGGGCTTCCGATCGATTTCCGGTGTGTGGACGTTCATGGCCACCCCTTTCGAGCATGTCTTCGACGCTTAACCTAGGAATTGTTCACATCAATTCCAATCTCGAAATAGTATACGTCGCAAAGCGAAGCCCGGATCACTCGCGGGCGGCACATGGCCGTCAGACCGCGTCCAGCGCCTGCAGAACGTCCCGAACGAGATCCTCGGGGTCCTCGATCCCCACCGACAGCCGGATCATCCCGTCACCGATGCCCAAAGCCGCGCGTTGTTCGGGTTTCAGACGCTGGTGCGTGGTGGTCGCCGGATGGGTCGCGATGGATTTGGCATCGCCGAGGTTGTTCGAGATGATGACCACCTGCAGCGCGTTCAACATGCGAAAGGCTGCCTCCTTGCCGCCCTCGACCTCGAAGGCGATCAGGGTGCCGCCAGCGCCAAGCTGCTGTTGGGCAAGTCCGTGCTGCGGATGGCTGGCATGCCCCGGATAGATCATCCGCGATACCTTGGGATGATCCACCAATGCCTCCGCCAAGGCCACGGCGCCCTCGGTCTGGGCGCGGACGCGCAGTTTCAGCGTCTCCAGCCCCTTCAGCATCACCCAGGCGTTGAACGGGCTCATCGAACCGCCCGTGTGCTTCATGTAGGGTTCGACCACGCCGCGGATATGCTCACGGGTGCCAAGGATCACGCCGCCCAGGCAGCGGCCCTGCCCATCGACATGCTTGGTCGTGGAATAGACAACTAGGTCAGCGCCTTGCGCGATGGCCTTCGAGTAGATCGGCGTCGAAAAGACGTTGTCAACGATGACCGTGGCACCCACTTTGTGGGCCAGGTCCGCGACCCCGGCGATGTCCACCAGTTGCAGCGTCGGGTTCGACATGCTCTCGAAGAAGACCGCCTTGGTGTCGGGGCGCAGCGCCGCTTGCCACTGAGACAGGTCCTCACCATCGACAAAGGTCACTTCGACCCCGTAGCGCGTCAGAACCTCTTCGAGAACGTAGAGACAGGAACCGAACAGCGCCTTGGCGGAGACGACGTGATCGCCGGCCCGCAGCATCGAGGTCAGCGCGCCGCTGACCGCCGCCATGCCACTGGCACAGGCGAATCCGTCCTCGGCCCCTTCCAGAAGCGCCATGCGCTCTTCGAACATCGCCACGGTGGGGTTGCCGTAGCGGGCATAGATGAATTCGTCTTCGCCCGCCTTGAGAAAGCGCGCCTCCGCCGCTTCGGCAGTGTCATAGACGAATCCCTGCGTCAGGAAGATCGCTTCGCTGACCTCGCCCCACTGGCTGCGCTTGGTGCCGCCGTGCACAAGGTTCGTCGCCTTGCCGTGCGCCTGTTTCTCTTCGATGCTCATGGGTCCACTCCCAACAAAAAAGCCCCGATCGCGGTCAAGCGAAAGGAGCCTTCCGTCTGACCTCTTTAGCGGAATTTCAAGGGGCGATGCCCTCCGTGGCCCGCAATCCGGTAACAAATCGCCACGGGCGATGGCATAGAGACGTTAAGATCACATTGCAAGGGCGTCACGACGTTGTAACCCGCTCTTCACGATACCGTCGCAGCATTGAGGTAGGGCCACGCACAAGATGTAGTGGGACGCTGCCATGCCAATGCTACGGATCACAGTCATCGAACATGAGGCCCGCCTGCATGGCGGCACTGCCCCCCTGTTGCCCGCGCTCGCCGATGCGCTGGCAACCGATTCCGGGCCGGTCACGATCATGGTGCATGGCTACAAGTACCAGCCCGGCCACCCCGTGCACTGTCCACATGCCTCGTTGATGTCCCCAGCCCCGCGCGCCAAGGACCGCAGGGTCGTCAGCTGGCCCGACCGTCTGGGCCTTCAGGGGCGTGTCGCCATATCCTTTGGTTGGCAGGCGCGCGGCTCGATCTGGGCGGCACACCGTCGCGCAGCTTTGGCGGGAGAGGCGCTGGCGGCGCTTGTGCGCGAGGTTCGCCGCCTGGCCCCGCGGCGCCCGGTCAATGTCATCGCCCACTCGCTTGGTGCCCGGGTTGCCCTTGCGGCAGTGCGTGCGGGCGCCCCCGGCGCCATCACCCGCGCCGTCCTTCTGGCTGCGGCGGAATACGGCGCGGTGGCGCGTCATACGCTGGACAGCGCAAGGGGCTGTCGGACGCAGGTCCTGAACGTCACCAGCCGCGAAAACGACCTTTTCGATTTCATGCTGGAACGGTTGGTGCCTCCGACGCATCCGAGTGACCGCATGTTGGGGCATGGTGGGGTGGACCTGCCGCAAATGGTGACGTTGCAGCTCGACGATAAACAAAGCCTAGCAGCCCTGCGCCGCCTGGGCTTTCCGATCGCACCGCCGGAACGCCTGATCTGCCACTGGTCGCCGTACCTGCGCGAGGGCGTCTTTCCGCTCTACCGCGCCATCCTGAGCGGCACCCTACCGCTGGACGACCTTCGGACGGTCCTGCCCACCGCCTGCGCCCCACGCTGGTCGCGTTTGTGCCCACGGTTGCCGCGCCCGCAACCACCATTGGTGCCCGCCGAGTAACCCGCCGCTGCCTCGTGTAGGGCAACCTGCCCGTATTGCAGGCAGATTTCACATGTCTCCGGTTGCCTCTCCGGCCTTCCCCGGCCCAATATGGAAGAGTAGCCAACCAGCGGAGAAGCGTGTGGACTCCTTTCTTTTTCAGGCTTCTGTCTTTCTTCTTGCCGCAGTGATCGCTGTGCCTCTCGCAGCGCGCCTGGGGCTGGGCTCGGTACTTGGCTACTTGCTGGCCGGACTTGTGATCGGACCCGGTCTCGGGCTGATCGTGGCGACGGACGACATCCAGCACTTTGCCGAGTTCGGCGTGGTCATGATGCTGTTCATCATCGGGCTGGAGCTGGAACCCCGCGCGCTCTGGGACATGCGGCATCGTCTGATCGGCCTCGGCGGATTGCAGATCGTGCTGACCACGTCGGCCATCCTCGCCGGGGGCATGGCGCTTGGCCTGGCTTGGCCGACGGCCCTGGCCGTGGGCCTCGCGCTGGCGCTGTCGTCGACTGCCATCGTGCTGCAGACACTGAATGAAAAGAACCTGATGCAGACCAATGGCGGGCGATCCGCCTTTTCGGTTCTTCTGACGCAGGACATCGCGGTGATCCCGATCCTGGTCATCCTGCCGCTTTTGTCGATACCCGCCTTCGTCAGTCCGGGAACCTTCCTGCAAGAGAACTCCGACCACGGAGATCACGGCACAGACGCGCATCACGCGGCCATGTCCCTGGTCGAAGGCCTGCCCGGCTGGGGTGCTGCGCTGGTGACGCTGGCAGTGATCGCCGCGATCATCCTTGCCGGTGTCTATGGGGCCCGCCCCCTGTTCCGTTACATCCACGCCGCGCATCTGCCCGAGATGTTCACCGCCGTCGCCCTGCTGATCGTGATCGGCATCGCCTTTCTGATGATGCTGGTCGGCCTGTCTCCGGCGCTTGGCACCTTCCTCGCAGGGGTTGTCCTTGCCAACTCCGAGTTCCGGCACGAGCTTGAATCGGACATCGAACCCTTCAAGGGTCTGCTGCTGGGGCTGTTCTTCATCACCGTGGGCGCCGGGATCGATGTCGAGTCCTTGTTGCGCGAGCCCATGACCATCCTCGGGCTGGCGCTGGCGGTGATCCTGGTCAAGGGCGTCGTGCTCTATGGTCTGGGGCGCGCCTTTGGGCTGCGCAAGCGCGGGCTGTGGCTGTTCACGCTGGGCCTGGCCCAGGCCGGCGAGTTCGGTTTTGTCCTGATCTCCTTCGGTCGTCAGCAAAGCGTCTTTTCCGCCGATCTCGGCGGTCGGCTGTTGCTGATCATCGCCATGACCATGTTGATCACTCCCCTGCTCTTCCTTCTGTTCGACTATCTCAACAAGGGGTTCAGCAAGCTCACCGAAAGCGCCGAGGAAGACGCCATCGACGAAGAAGGCCCGGTGCTGATCGCGGGGATCGGGCGCTTTGGCCAGATCGTCAATCGTCTCGTGCGTTCTGCGGGGCACCGTACCGTGGTGCTTGACCATGACATCAAGACGATCCAGCTGATCCGGCGGTTCGGGGTCAAGGGCTTCTTCGGCGATCCCACGCGGCCCGAACTCTTGCACGCCGCCGGGATAGATTCCGCGCGTGTCTTGGTGGCAGCCCTGGACGATCCCAAGGCCACGACCAAGCTGGTGGCCTATGCCCGCCGCATCCGCCCCGATCTGCACATCGTCGCCCGCGCACGGGACCGGACGCACGTCTATGCGCTCTACCAGGCGGGGGCGAATGACATCGTGCGCGAGATGTTCGACAGCAGTCTGCGTGCCGGCCGGTACGTTCTGGAAAACGTCGGCATGAGCGAATTCGAAGCCGCCATTGCGGAAGAAACCTTCTATCATCATGACCGACGTACCATCCGCGAGCTGGCCCAGCTCTGGGATCCGTCGATTCCCCCGGCCGAGAACGCCGCCTATGTGGCCCGCTCGAAGGAGTTGGAACGCGAGTTGGAGACGGAACTCTACACCGCGCTCACCGAACGCGGAAAGCAGGACGCGGCATAGGCGGCAACCGGAAACGAAAAAACCGCGCCCCGGGGGACGCGGTCAGTTCATTTCCGTTTCGCAGGTCGCTTACGCGGCGCGCAGACCCAGAACTTCGTCCACCTGCTTGGCGGCGGCGGCCTCGTCGCCGGAAACGGCGGCGATTTCGCGGGTCAGACGCTCCAGCGCGGCTTCGTACAGCTGACGCTCCGAGTAGGACTGCTCGCGCTGGTCGTCGGCGCGGTGCAGGTCGCGCACCACCTCGGCGATGGCGATCAGATCACCCGAGTTGATCTTCTGCTCATACTCCTGGGCGCGGCGCGACCACATCGCGCGCTTGACCTTGGCCTTGCCCTTGAGGGTCTTCATGGCCTCGTTCACAACGTCCGGGGACGACAGTGACCGCATTCCGACTTCGGTGGCCTTGTGCGTCGGCACGCGCAGGGTCATCTTGTCCTTCTCGAAGGAGATCACGAAGAGTTCGAGGCTGATCCCGGCGATCTCCTGCTTTTCGATGGACACGATCTGGCCTACGCCATGCGCCGGGTAAACCACATAGTCATTGGGACGGAAGTCGTTTTTCTTGGTCTTGGTCATATAGGTCGTTCCTCGCAACTCATCAGTTGACTAGGCGACAAAAAAGACGACCGGGGATCGCTGGATTCCCGCTCATCTCATGTCATACAGTCTGGTTATGCCCCGTAGGGACGTCGGGCGTTACGCCCCGAACGTGCAGTCATCATGTGAACAACATGTATAGCATAGAATACGAAAGCATCCTAGCGCCCTCACGAAGTGAGGTTTACCAGTTGAATATCAGGGATTTAGGCAAGCAATTCCATGCCCTGCCAAAAGCGACGGAGCGAATCGTTCTTAACCGCCCTCGCCCGGTGTCTCGGAGAAATACTTCTCCAGCTTGCCGCTTTCACCGTCACGTTCCTCGGCCTCGGGCAGCGGATCCTTCTTGGAGATGATCACCGGCCAGAGTTCCGCGTACTTGCGGTTGAACTCGACCCATTTCTCCATGTCCGGCTCGGTGTCCGGGCGGATGGCGTCGGCAGGGCATTCCGGCTCGCAAACACCGCAGTCGATACATTCGTCGGGGTGGATCACCAACATGTTCTCGCCCTCGTAGAAGCAATCCACAGGGCACACCTCGACGCAGTCGGTGTATTTGCAGGCAATGCAAGCATCGTTGACGATGTAGGTCATGAGCTTCTGGTTCCTCGCGGCGCGCTTTTGCGCCTAGCTAATCCAGCGGTCCGGATCATTCAAGCGCCGAGGGGCGCGACTTGTCCAATGCGCGGCGGTCTTTCTTGGTCGGGCGACCGCCGCCCTCATAGCGCGGCGCCTGCGGTTCACGCTCGCGTGGCTTGGGCGGATCGAGATCCTCGTAGAGCGCCTGCGCCTCAGGCGCAGGTCCGCGCCGCTCTCCGGGCGCGACAATACGGATCACCCGCACGTCGCGTTCCTTGGGGAAGGTCAGGATGTCCCCCGGCCCCACCATGAAGGCAGGTTTCGCCACCGGCGAGCCGTTCACACGGCAATGCCCGCCCGATACAAGCTTGGCCGAAAGCGAGCGCGTCTTGAAGAACCGCGCATGCCAGAGCCACTTGTCCAGGCGGATCTTGGCGGGGCCTTCCCCCATTCAGGTCTTGTCCTTGAGCCCCATGAGCGCTGCCGCAAAGGGGTTGTCCGGATCAATCGGCTTGTCCTTCTTGGGCGGGCGCGCCTCGAACTTGCGGCCACCACCGTCGCGCGGCGGCTTGCCCTTCGGCTTGCCACCCTTGCCACGGGGACGTTCGCCGCCCTTGTTGTCCTGCCGGTCGCCGCGCTGCGGACGTCCGCCGCCCTTGGCGCCGTCGCCGCCGCGCGCATCGCGCCGGGGCTTGCCCCCGCCACGCCGCTGGTTGCCGCGATTGCCGCCCCAGGTGAAGGAATAGAAGATCTCCATCTCGGGACCGGCCAGCGCCTCGTCCGGGGCCTCGCCCGGGGTCAGCTCTTCTTCGGGCGTCTCGGGCACCGGGCTCTCGGCCACGGGTTCAGCGGGCTCGGCGGAAACCGGCGCCTCGCCCTCGTCTTCCAATTGCGCCACCGGCGCGGCCACATCGGCCGGCTCCGGCGTTTCACCGGCGTCCGGGCTGACGCCTGCGGGCTCTTCGCCCGCTGCGTCCATGACCGGCTTGTCGTCAGCCGGCGCTCCTGCCTCACCTGCAACCACCGCATCGGCGGGTTTGACCTTTTCGCGCTCACCCTTTTCGGCGCGATAGCCCAGGCCCTGCATCAGGTCGGCGAACTGTTCCAGCGTCATACCGGTGATCGACAGCATGTCGGCCTTGGCCTCGAATCCGCCGCGGCTGTCCTCGGCGCGCAGCATGTCGGCCAGACGCTCCAGCATGTCGATGCGGATCGCCCGAGCCCCGGATTTACGGTAGCCCGCCAGCGTGTAATGCTGCGCCGGCACCTCGTCCATGTTCGGCACCGTGACCAGCCCCGGCGGCGGCGCCTCGGGGAACTCGTCCAGCCCGTTGGCCAACGACCACAGCACCAGCCGCAGCCGCGTCGGCGCCGGTTTCAGCAGCAGCGGCATGAAGATCGTATACTGGCCGAACCGCACACCGTGCTTGCGCAGGGAGCCACGCGCATCCTGGTCCAGCGCCTTGACGTCATCGGCCACCTGCGACCGCGGGATCACGCCCATCTGTTCGACCATCTGGAAGGCAAATCCGCGCGCCAACCCGGTCAGGGCCTCGTCGTCGCGCATTTTCAGCAGCGGCTCGAACAGCGCCGCGATCTTGCGGTCCATGAAATGCTGCAACCGGCGCGTGACCTTCTCGGCCACGTCATGCCCGGCCTCGTCGTCGACGAATGCCACCACGCGCGGTTTGAGCGGATCGTCGCCCTTGGCCAGTTTGCCGACCGCCTGGTCGCCCCACATCAACCCACCTTGTTCGGTAAAGTCGATCTCGGTATCGGGCGCGTTGTAGAATCGGTCGGCGCGCAGGTGGAAATGCGGTGTCAGCGCCTGCAGGCTTGCCTGGCGCAGCGTCTTGGCCTCCTGGCCTGTCGCATCCTTGTCCTGCCGGAACCGGAACCCCTCGAGCCTGCCGACGAGATGACCTTCGACGGTGACTTCACCCTGATCGTTCACTTCGGCCAAGAGGGCCTCCTTCTGTTTCAACCGGCGCAGTAGAACACTGGTGCGCCGGTCTACAAATCTCTGCGTCAGACGCTCGTGCAGGGCATCCGACAGGGCGTCTTCTACAGCGCGCGTTCGCCCGCGCCAATGGTCTTCGTCCGCGACCCAGCCCTTTCGCTGAGCCACATAAGTCCATGTGCGGATATACGCCAGCCGTTTCGACAATGTGTCAATGTCGCCATCGGTCCGGTCGATCCTGTTGACCTGTCGGGCCAGAAAATCATCGGGCACGCGTCCGTTTTGATGCAAGTGCCCAAAGATAACGCCCAAAAGGCCCGCGTGTTCCGCCGGCGAAATTCCGCGGAAATCGGGGATTCGGCAGACATCCCACAACAGTTGCACCGATGCCGTGTCCGAAGCCCGGGCGCGCACCTCTGCCTCGGAGGCCAGGGCACGGAGCGCGCGCAGGTCATCGGCCTCGCGCGCCTTGGTCAACATCTCGTGGTCCGGCGAGGCGTCCAGGCTGGCATCCAGCGCGTCGATGGACCCAAAGCGGAGCGCGGAGCTGCGCCAGTTCAGTTTCTTCAGCGGGGTGAAGGAATGGTTGCAGATCGCCTCTGCCCATTCGTCCGGGATCGGCCCTGTATCGCCGGTGACGCCAAAGGTGCCGTTCGACATGCCGCGCCCGGCACGCCCCGCGATCTGTGCCAGCTCGTTCGGTTGCAGGGGGCGCATCCGCCGCCCGTCGAATTTCGTCAGCGAGGAAAAGGCAACATGGTCTATGTCGAGGTTCAGGCCCATGCCGATGGCATCTGTCGCCACCAGGTAATCCACCTCGCCATTCTGGTAGAGATCGACCTGCGCGTTGCGTGTCCGGGGTGACAGCGCCCCCATGACCACGGCCGCCCCGCCCTTCTGCCGTTTCAGCAGTTCCGCGATGGCATAGACATTGTCGACGCTGAAACCGACGATGGCGGTCCGCGCCGGCAGGCGGCTGATCTTTTTCGAGCCGGTATAAACAAGCTGGCTCATCCGTTCGCGACGGACGTATTCCACCCCCGGCACCAGCGCCCCGATGGGTCCGCGCATCGTGTCGGACCCCAGGAACAGAGTCTCATGCGTGCCGCGCATCCGCAGCAGGCGGTCGGTAAAGACATGGCCGCGTTCTGGATCGGCGCAAAGCTGGATCTCGTCGATTGCGACGAAATCCGTGCCCATGCCCTCGGGCATCGCCTCGACCGTGCAGACCCAGTATTTCGCCCGTGGCGGAACGATCCGTTCCTCGCCCGTCACCAGCGCCACCACAGACGGGCCGCGGATCGCCACGATCTTGTCGAAAACCTCGCGCGCAAGCAGGCGCAGCGGCAATCCGATCACGCCGGTGCGATAGCCAAGCATCCGCTCGATGGCGTAGTGGGTCTTGCCTGTGTTGGTCGGGCCGAGAACGGCCGCGATCCGGGAATTCTGGGCCATTGGGCCGCCTATGTCTCAGGCACCCCGCACGGATAGGCGCGGCGCCTCTCTTGCCTCGTCAGAGCGTGATGCCGATGGCCCTGCGCTCGAGCCGCTCCATCGCCTTCTGGACGTCGGGATCATGCGGCCTGAGTTCAAGTACCTTCTCGAAGGCGCGATAGGCAAGGGCCGGTTTTCCGACCTGTTCATTGATCGCCCCGACCCCGCGCAGCGCCGCGAAATGGTTTGGATTCAGCGCCAGAACCCTTTCCAGGGCGTCCATCGCCGGGCCGAACTTCTCGGCCCCGAAATAGGCCAGCGCAAGCCCGTGCCACCCTTCGGCGAAATCCGGCGCATGGTCCGTCAGGGCGCGGAAATGCTCGATCGCGGCCTTGTGGTTCTTGACCTCCAGCGCATCACGCCCACGCTTCAAGAGCAGGTCCATGCTTGCCGAACCTGACTTGGACCACTCGGCGATCAGCTGGTTTTCCAGCCGCTGCGCGGCGGTCGCGGTCTCGGCCTCCTGCAGCTCTGCAAGCAGCTCTGCCGAGCGATCTTCCGCCCTCCCGAGGGAGGGTAGGGAAATCATGACTAGGGCGCAAAATGCCGCGAGGATACGTTTGTAATCCATATGTGCCGTCCTCATAACTTGGGCTGAGTGTAGCGTCTGAACGCCAGTTGGCCAGCGCACGATTATGAGAGCAAGCTTTAGGAGCGAAAATGAGCGACACAGTCAACGCGGCCGTCAAAGCCCTGAATGAAAAAATGGGCGGAAACGGGTTCGACGGAACCGCGAAAATGACCATTGAGGACGAAGGCAGCCTGATCATCGACGAAAACGGCGCACATGCCGGTGACGAGTCCGCAGATGTGACCATGACCGCCAGCGCAGACACCTTCCTTGCCATTGTCGAAGGCGATCTGGACCCGACCTCGGCCTTCATGTCCGGCAAGCTTGCCATCGAGGGCGACATGTCCGCCGCCATGCGCCTCGCACAGGTCCTGGCCTGATGAACGCCGTTCCCGCGCCCTTCCACGCCGATCTTGCAGAAGGTCCGGCAGACGCCCGTGCCTGGTGGATGACCACCTCGGACGGGCTGCGTGTGCGCATCGCGCATTATGGCAGCAACGGGGCGCGGGGCACGGTTTTCATGTTCCCCGGCCGGACCGAATACGTCGAGAAATACGGCCGTGTCAGCCGCCATCTTTCAGATGCCGGCTATCATGTCCTTGCCATCGACTGGCGCGGACAGGGACTGGCCGACCGGATGCTGGACGAACGCCGCACCGGCCACGTCGGCGTCTTCGAGGATTACCAGCGCGATGTCGCCAGCATGGTGCAACTGGCCGACGACCTCGGCCTGCCCGGCCCGCGCCACCTGATCGGCCATTCGATGGGCGGCTGTATCGGGCTCCGCGCTGTCTCTGACGGTCTCGACGTGGCCTCCTGCGTGTTTACCGGCCCGATGTGGGGCATCCGCATCGCCGACCCGGTCCGCCCCGCCGCTTGGGCGATCTCGCGCATGTCGAAAACCGTGGGCCTGGGCCATCTCTTTGCACCGGGCACCGGGGCCGACAGCTACATCGCCTCCAACGCCTTTGACGACAACTTGCTGACCACCGACACCGAGCAATGGGACTACATGCGCCGCCAGGTGCTGGCGATCCCCGAACTGCAACTCGGCGGCCCCTCGTTACACTGGCTGCACGAGGCGCTGGCCGAAACCCGCCGCCTGGCCCGACGTCCCTCTCCGAAACAGCCCTGCATCTGCTATTGCGGCACCAACGAACGTATCGTCGACATCGACCGCATCCGCTCGCGCATGGCGCGATGGCCGAACGGGCGCCTCGACATGGTCGAGGCCGGCGAGCACGAGATCCTGATGGAAAGCCCGCATATCCGCGAACGCGTCCTGTCCGAGATCGTCGCGCATTTCGACAGCGCAACAGACCGGACCGCCCTGCGCGCCTGAGGCAACCTCCCGAAAATCCGGCACTGGCCCGACGGCGGAAACCGCCTATCCTCAGCCGCATGAGCCAGCCCGTCCTCACCTTCACAGATCGCGGCATCTACTGCCCCGCGGGCGATTTCCATATCGACCCCTGGCGCCCGGTCGACCGCGCGCTGATCACCCACGGCCATGCCGATCACGCCCGCCCCGGCCATGCCGCCTACCTGGCCACGGACGGCGCCCTGCCCGTCATCCGCCACCGCCTGGGCGAAATCGCGGCCGAGGGCATCGCCTATGGCGAAGCGCGACAGATCGGCGGCGCGCGCGTCTCATTTCATCCCGCCGGCCACTTGCCCGGCTCGGCCCAGATCCGGGTCGAGGTGGATGGCCAGGTCTGGGTCGTCTCGGGCGATTACAAGGTGGTGGACGACGGCCTGTCGGAACCTTTCGAGCCGGTTCGTTGCCATGCGTTCATCAGCGAATGCACCTTCGGACTGCCTGTCTTCACCTGGCCCTCGCAGAAAGACGTCGCGGCGGAAATCAACGCCTGGTGGGCCGCCAATGCCGCCGAGGGCCGCACATCCATGCTGGGGGCTTATTCGCTGGGCAAGGCACAGCGTCTCATGTCCATGCTGGAGCCCCAGGGCCCGATCCTGACACATGGCGCTGTCGAGGCCACGAATGCCGTGCTGCGCGCGCAGGGCTACCCCTTGCCAGAGACCATTCAGGTCACGCCCGACACCGATGTAAAGGCCCTGAAAGGCGCTCTTGTCATCGCACCGCCCTCGGCCCTGGGCAGCACATGGGCGCGCAAATTCGGACCCGCGTCGACCGGCTTTGCCTCTGGCTGGATGCGCCTGCGCGGCATCCGCCGCCGCCGGGGCATGGACCGCGGGTTCGTCATATCCGACCATGCCGACTGGCCCGGCCTGCAAGAGGCCATCAAGTCCACAGGCGCGGAAACCATATATGTCACGCATGGTTACACGGAAATCTTCTCGCGCTGGCTGAACCAGCAGGGCTATGATGCCACCATCGTCCCGACAGAGTTCGGAGGCGAAGATGACGCCGAGGGCGGGACCGCGTCATGAAACGCTTTGCCCGGCTGTTCACCGAGATCGACCAAACCACGAAAACCACTGTCAAAACAAAGGCCTTGGCCAATTACTTTACCCAAGCACCCGAGGCAGACAAGCTCTGGTGCATCGCGCTGTTCTCGGGCCGTCGCCCGAAACGGGCCGTGACCACCACCAACCTGCGGGAATGGGCGGCCGAACGGGCGGGCATCCCCCTTTGGCTGCTCGAGGAATCCTATCCCATCGTCGGCGACCTGGCCGAAACCATCGCGCTGGTCCTGCCACCTCCCGCGCAGGCCTCAGATCACAGTTTATCACATTGGATCAACGTTCTGCGTGGCCTTCATGATGTTTCTCTGGACGAGCGAAAACCGCGTATCCTGAATGCCTGGGACCAGCTCGACACCACCGAACGGTTCCTGTTCAACAAGCTCATCACCGGCGGTTTTCGCATCGGCGTCAGCCGCAAGCTGATGACCCGCGCCCTGGCCCAGGCGACCGGCCAGGACGAGGCAGTGCTGGCGCACAAGCTGATGGGCGGATGGACACCCGAAACCACCAGCTACCACGCCCTGATCGCGGCAGAGGACCCTGCCGCCGACCAGAGCCGACCCTATCCCTTCTACCTCGCCTACCAGCTGGACGAGGCGCCGGAAACGCTGGGCCCGCCGGAAGACTGGCAGGCGGAATGGAAATGGGACGGCATCCGCGGCCAGTTGATTGTGCGCGAGCAGGCCCATCACGTCTGGTCACGCGGCGAGGAACTGATGACCGATCGTTTCCCCGAATTTGCCCGCGCTGCCGACTTCCTGCCGCCCGGCACCGTGCTGGACGGCGAGATCGTGGCCTGGGAAGGCACGCAGCCCATGCCCTTCAGCGCGCTGCAACCGCGCATCGGGCGCAAGACGGTGCCGAAGAAACTGCTGCGCGAGGCGCCGGTGATCCTGCTGGCCTATGATTTGCTGGAAGAAAACGGCGCCGACCTTCGGGATTTACCGCTCTCCACGCGCCGTGCACGGCTCGACGCGCTCTTGGCCGACCTGCCCTCCGACGCGCCGGTGCGGGCCTCTCCCGTCGTGCCTTTCGCAGACTGGAACGCACTGGCAGTGACCCGCGCGAAGGCCCGCGATTTCCGCGCCGAGGGCCTGATGCTGAAGCGCCGCGACAGCCCCTATCTGTCGGGCCGCAAGAAGGGCGACTGGTGGAAATGGAAGCTGGACCCGCTGACCGTCGACGCGGTGATGATCTACGCCCAGCAGGGCCACGGTCGCCGCGCCAACCTGTTCACCGATTTCACCTTTGCCGTCTGGCAGGGCAACGAACTGGTCCCTTTCACCAAGGCCTATTCAGGGCTGACGGACAAGGAATTCGACGCGATCACGGCCTGGGTGCGCAAGAACACCCAGCAACGCTTTGGTCCCGTGCGGCAGGTGCGCCCCGAACATGTCTTCGAGATCGCCTTTGAGGGCATCCAGCCCAGCCCGCGCCACAAGTCGGGCCTGGCCCTGCGGTTTCCGCGCATGTCGCGCTGGCGCCACGACAAAACCCCGCAGGACGCCAATACGCTGGACGATCTGCGGGCGCTCCTGGCAGCCTACGGCTGACGGGAAAGTCACATCAGGACCAATGTCCGGTTTTCCCGACTGGCAGCAAAAGGGACATTGTGGGTACATGGCCCGGCATTCTGAACTGGACCTTGCCGACATGCTTCGCCCCCTCCTGCTCTGCCTCGGGCTATTTGCGCCCGCTGCTGCCCATGCGCAGTCCTTCAACATCGAGGGGACCGTCGCGATCAGCGCGCATGACTACCGCAACCTGTCCGGCATCGGTGTGATCGATGCCACCGCGTCGATCCCGCTCAGCCGCGATTATCCTCTGACGCTGGAATTCGGCACCTATCTCTTTGGGCTGGATGGCAAACGGCCGCATGAGACCTACGCCGCCTTCGCCTGGAACGACACCTGGCGCGCGGGCGTCGTGCGTCCGGCCTATGACCAGGTGCTGCCCTCGGTCTTTGCCCGTGCGGCGCCCTATCTCGCCTATGAGCGCGCAGAATACACCCGCGCCCATGCCACGGTCGAGGCCATGCGCCGCACCGCCGTGCCCTGGGGACTGTCCTGGCAACAGAGCTATGGCCGGACCGATGTCGCCGTGTCGCTGCACGACGCGGTCAAGGGCAGCTTTCGTGCCGCCTCTGTGGCGGTGACCTACAACGGCGATGGCTGGCAACTGGCAGGCGCGGTTGAAACCGTGACCTCGCGCACGATGGATCACCACGGCATCAACGCCAAGCTGGGCGCGCACTTCGACATCGGTCGCGCGGATTTCGGCGTGACCTGGCTGCACCCCGAGGTCAACGACAAACCGGACGCGATCGCGCTGGACCTCGTCTTTCCCGTGACCACGAAACTGGACATGATGGCCTTTGGCGAGTTCACCGACGGCGGCAAGGACGATGCTTATGGCATCGCGCTGGACTACAAGCTGCGCCCCGATACAAGCGTCCTCTTCGCTGCCACCGATGGACGCGGTGGCAGCGGTATTCACCTGACGCTCGAACGGCGGTTCTGATCCCGCTGCATCGTCAGTTTACCCGGCAGGCCTCAGCCGCAGGACGCGTCGAAGCCGATCATGCCTTCGCCGATCCCGGTGACGCGCAAGGTGCACGACTGGTCCCCCACATCGACACCCAGGCTGCTGTCGGCGGCAACGCGCTGTGTCTGGACTCCGTTCACTGCGATCCGCGCCTCCTGGCCCTCGCTGTCCACGCTGGACACGAAGACACGCAGGGCACCGTCGGCAAGGCTGACCGTGTGACCCGGCAACACGCCATTATCGGGGGCCGCGACAGTCACCGCAGGCGGGATCACCCCGCAGTCAGACCCCAGCGTCACGCCCCGGTCACTCATCGACGCAACCGTGACCGAACAGTCCCGGCCATCCATCGACACAGGGGTCGAGCCACCGGCCCCAAGCGTTACCAGAGATCCGTTCACCGACAGCCGCACGGACCCGCCCGCCGGGTCGATCCGGGACACAAAGGCCCGCACCGCGCCATCGGCGAAAAGCGCGGTATCGCCGACGCTCAGCGCATCGGCAGAGGCCATGCCGCTGTCGGGTTCCGGCACCTCCGTCGCATCTGGTCCGGCATCAGCCGGCGCGGCAACAGCGGCGGCGGCCACGCGTGTGGTTTCCTCGATCCCCTTCGACAGGTCGGCCAGCGACGTCTTGATCGTCTCGGCCTGCGCCGCCGAGGTCTTGGCAATGTCGTCCCCCAGCTTGGTCCGCAGGTCGTCCAGCTTGGTGGTCATCTCCTTCGACAAGCCCGCCGTCAGCGCCGACATGTCGGGCGCGTTCTCGGCCAGACCCGTCTCAAGCGCGTCCAGCCGTTTCTGCAAGGCGGCCAGCTGTTCTCCATGTGCCTTGGCGGCCTTCTCGGCCGCCTCCTGCGCGGGCACCACGGTATCGTCGATGACCTTGCGCAGGTCGGCGGGGCTGTCCGACCCGCTGAAGGCGACGCCGGCAAGGACCCCGATCACGAGGCCGCCTGCACCCAAAAGCAGTGAAGCATTCGACATGCTGAAATCTCCTCCCTGAATTCGATTGTTGGTTCTTTCCTGACCCAAGCTTAGCCAGACTCCGCCGCCGATCCGAAATCTTTTCTGCGTCAAGCCCTCCAAAAATATGGGGCGCCGGTTGCCTTCGCGCGGGCCTGCCCCCTATGTGAAGGGAAACGACAAGAGGGTTCTCCATGCACACGTTCGCCAAAACACCGCTTTTCGACGCCAACGCCAGTGCCGGGGGCAAGAACCTGGGCGATCTGCCCGAATGGGATCTGACCGATCTCTATGCCTCTCCCGACGCGCCCGAGCTGAAACGCGATCTCGACTGGCTCGAAGAGGCCTGCCGCAGCTTTGCCGAGGATTACGAAGGCAAGCTCGACACGCTGGATGCCGACGCCTTCCTGACCCTGGTGCAGCGCAACGAGCGGATCTCGACCATCGCCGGGCGCATCATGTCCTTTGCGGGCCTGCGCTATTACCAGCTGACCACCGACGCGGAGCGCGCCAAGTTCCTCTCTGACTGCCAGGAGAAGATCACCAATTACACCACCCCGCTGGTCTTCTTCTCGCTCGAGGCCAACCGCCTGGGTGACGACCACTACGAGGCGCTCTTTGGTGCCAACCCCGACCTCAACCGCTACAAGCGCGCCTTCGACCGGATGCGCGCCATGAAGCCCTACCAGCTGTCCGACGAGCTGGAGAAATTCCTGCATGACCTCGGCGTCGTCGGCGACGCCTGGGAACGGCTTTTCGATGAGACCATCGCCGGGCTGACCTTCGAGGTCGACGGCGAGGAACTCAACATCGAGGGCACGCTGAACCTGCTCACCGAGCAGGACCGCGACACGCGCGAGGCCGCCGCCCGCGAACTGGCCCGTGTCTTTGCCGAAAACCTGCGCACCTTCGCCCGCGTGCACAACACGCAGACCAAGGAGAAGGAGGTGCTGGACCGCTGGCGCGGGATGCCCACGGCGCAGACCGGCCGGCACCTGTCGAACGACGTCGAACCCGAAGTGGTCGAGGCGCTGCGCAACGCGGTCGTCGATGCCTACCCGCGCCTGTCGCACCGCTATTACGAGCTCAAGCGCAAGTGGCTGGGTCTGGACGTGATGCAGGTCTGGGACCGCAACGCGCCCCTGCCGATGGAGGCCACCCGCACCGTCACCTGGGACGAGGCGCGCGAGACGGTGATGAACGCCTACAACGCCTTCGACCCCCGCATGGGAGAGATCGCGACGCCCTTCTTCGACAAGGGCTGGATCGACGCGGCGGTGAAGCCCGGCAAGGCGCCGGGTGCCTTCGCCCATCCCACGGTGACCGAGGTGCACCCCTACGTCATGCTCAACTACCTGGGCAAACCGCGCGACGTGATGACCCTGGCGCATGAGCTGGGCCACGGCGTGCACCAGGTGCTGGCGGCAGGACAGGGCGAGATGCTGTCCTCGACGCCCCTGACGCTGGCGGAAACGGCCTCTGTCTTTGGCGAGATGCTGACCTTCCAGCGCATGCTGGAGAACGCGCAAAACGATGCCGAGCGCAAGGTCCTCTTGGCCGGCAAGGTCGAGGACATGATCAACACGGTGGTCCGCCAGATCGCCTTCTACGACTTCGAGTGCAAGCTGCACGAGGCGCGCCGCGGCGGCGAGCTGACCCCGGACGACATCAACGCGCTCTGGATGTCGGTGCAGGCGGAAAGCCTCGGTGGCGCCTTCGAGTTCATGGAAGGCTACGAGACCTTCTGGTGCTACATTCCGCATTTCGTCCACTCGCCCTTCTACGTCTACGCCTATGCCTTTGGCGACGGGCTGGTGAACGCGCTTTACGCCGCCTACCAGGAGGCGCCCGAGGGCTTCCAGGACAAGTATTTCGACATGCTCAAGGCGGGCGGATCGAAGCACCACAAGGAATTGCTGGCACCCTTTGGACTGGACGCGAGCGATCCGAAGTTCTGGGACAAGGGGTTGAGCATGATCGAGGGATTCATCGATCAGCTTGAGGCGATGGAGGGGTGAGGGAGAACTCTTGAACCTTCTGGGTTTCTTGCTCCGAAAGAGGATTCCTCTTTCGGACTTCCTTCAATCCGTTGATGGACGTCAACTTATCGAGATGGGCCGGATGTATGGTGGCGAGTTCATAATTCGCCAATTTTCAGATAATGATGAGAGGAGACGCCTAGGAATGACATTGGCTGTGGCGTCCTTCATCTCGCAGAATGGCGACCCGGAGGACCCTGAGTTCCGGAAGGCCCTTACAGGGATGATGCCTGACCAATGGGAGTACGCCATAAGGCATTCCAAGTTTCATGAGCCCGTGCAAGGATTGAACTCCTTAGACTTCACAGTCCGAGCAATGAGAACAACGTTTCTTCGCCTCAACTCTGAAGTGGGTCGTATGATGGGATCTTTTCGAATTTCTGGGTGGGAAGGTTCGGAATATCGAAGAACTCTGCAAGAATCGGCATAGACACTACTTACCCTAACTGCACTGCATGCCTCTTTTATTGATAGCTCGAGGGTTTTGCGCCGAAAACTCGAAGGAAGCGACGAACGTTTCCATGGGGCTGTTAGGGTCAGGACCCATTGATTTGGTTGG
>NZ_JARAMO010000301.1:0-14072 GCF_028807275.1 Mameliella sp. AT18 | reverse complement strand
CGGGCTGACAGCGGATGATTTCGTGCTCTAGGGCCCCTGCCCCCGGCTTATGAAGTCCAACCACCGGATAAAAGCGACGACGGCTTGACCTGAAACAAGCCGTCCGCCCAAGCGGTTTGCTAGGCTGGCCCCGTCGGTCGCGATCTCCAGGAGTGTTCACATGGCAACGATCTTTCAAACCGGGAATGTCACCTCCACGGTCACCGTCTCCAATGGGGACCGCTACGTGGTGTCCGGATCGCAGTTCATCGCTGTGTCCGGCGGGGATGGCGTTGTCCTGGCCGATGCGCCGACTGCACCGCAACTGGTCAACATGGGGTCCATCTCGGCCGACCAGACAGGTGTCGTGGTTCAGGCCCCCCAGGCTGTCATCACCAACTATGGAACGATGACCAGTTTCGCCCCCTACAACAACACGGTCATTCAGATGACCCAGACCCAGAACAGCCTGGTCCAGATCAACAACCACGGCACGATAAGCCTGGGCGGCAGCAGCGGCTACCTGCTCCAGATGCCGTACGACTACCGGGTTGAGGTGCGGCTGCTCAATACGGGGACGCTGGATGCGGAACGGGGCAGCATTCTCGTCGGGTCCTTTGGCAGCGATGACAACACGTTCATCAATTCCGGCACGGTCCACGCCGCCCTCCTGGTGATGTCCGGCTGGGGGAACTCGACGCTTGTGAACACCGGAGACATGGTTGTCAGGTGGCTGGACGTGCAGGCGCAAAGCGCCTTTCTGTTCGTCAATCACGGCACCCTGACGGACACCGACGGAGATGTCTATATCACCACCAGCCGCTATGAGCCGGACCAGATCGCCAACTCCGGCACGATCTTCGGGAGCATCGACCTCCTGGGGGGCGACGACCGGGTCGAGAACATCGGAAACGGAATCATACACGGCGCCGTCTACGGCAAGTCCGGCAGCGATACGCTGGTCGGCGGAGCGTTCCGCGACGAATTCTACGGCGGCACCGAAAACGATGTCCTGGTCGGACGCGGGGGTGACGACGTCCTGAACGGCGAAGGCGGCGACGACATGATCCTGGCCGGCGACGGCGACGACAGTGCCACCGGCGACATCGGCGCCGACACGATCAACGGCGGCGCGGGCAACGATACGCTGCTGGGCGGCGCGCGGGAGGACGTCCTGGTGGGACAGGATGGCGCGGACTTGCTGGACGGCGGGACCGAGAACGACACGCTGGACGGAGGGTCCGGCAATGACACCTTGCTGGGGGGCGGTGCCAATGACGTTCTGCGCGGCCAGGAAGGGCGGGATGTCTTGCAGGGCGGGAATGGACTGGACTTCCTGAGCGGCGGTCCCGATGCGGATGTCTTTGTCTTTGGCACGACGATCGAGATGGGAATCGGCGCCCTGCGCGACCAGATCCTCGACTTCGAAAAAGGGCTCGACCTGATCGACCTGTCGGCGCTCTATGCCGGAGCGCTGACATTCGTGGGCACCGCGCCTTTTTCGGGTGCGGGCCAGGTCCGGGTGGCCGAACAGCCGACGGGCTCGACCATCGTGCAGATCAACATGGACGCAGACATGCAGCCCGAGGCAGAGCTGCGACTCGCGGACGTGCATGGGCTGGACGCCGGGGACTTCATCCTCTGACCGGGATCACCGCCCCTTGAACAGCCCGCCAAGGACGCCGCGCACGATGCGGCGTCCCGTGGTGCCGGTCAGCTCCTTCATCACCATGTCGCCCATCGCCTGGCCAAAGCTCTTGCCGCGTCGTACCGGGCGCGAGGTCGACCGGCTGACGCGCGTGCCGGAATACCGCCGGGCCGCACGATACTCGCGGGCCTCGGCGTCCTCCTCCTCACGCTCTGCCATTTCGGCGGCTTTGGCGGCGGCCTCTGCACGGGCGCGCAGGATTTCATGGGCGGATTCCCGATCGACCGGCGTGTCGTATTTCCCGGCCATCTCCGACCCGGCCAGAACGGCGCGGCGTTCAGCATCGGTGATCGGGCCCAGTTGCGAGGACGGCGGGCGTATCAAAGTGCGTTGCGCAATCCCCGGCGCACCTTTCGCCTCCAGAAACGATGTTACGGCCTCTCCGACGCCGACCGTGCGGATCGCCTCTTCGATGTCGAAATCCGGGTTCTCGCGGTAGGTCTCGGCGGCCAGCCGCAGCGCCCGCTTGTCACGCGCGGTGAAGGCCCGCAGCGCGTGCTGGACCCGGTTGCCAAGCTGGCCCAGCACATCCTCTGGGATGTCGTCCGGCGACTGGGTGACGAAATAGACGCCAACCCCCTTGGACCGGATCAGGCGCGCAACCTGTTCGACCTTGTCCACCAGCGCCTTGGGCGCGTCGTCGAACAGCAGGTGCGCCTCGTCGAAGAAAAAGACCAGCCGGGGTTTCTCGGGGTCGCCCACCTCTGGCAGTTCCTCGAAGAGTTCGGACAAGAGCCACAGCAGGAAAGTCGCATAAAGGCGCGGTCGCGCCATCAGCTGATCGGCGGCCAGCACGTTGACCGTGCCGCGCCCGTCCGGCGCCACCTGCATCAGGTCGCCCAGTTCCAGCGCCGGTTCGCCGAAGAAAGCCGCGCAACCCTCGTTCTCCAGCACCAGCAGCCGCCGCTGGATCGCCCCGATGGAAGCGACAGAGATATTGCCGTAACGCAGCGACAGGTCCTTGCGGTTCTCCCCCAGCCAGACCAGCATCGACCGCAGGTCATCGAGATCCAGCAGCGCCAGCCCTTCCTCGTCGCTGAGGCGGAAGGCGATGTTCAGGATGCCCTCCTGCGCCTCGCTGAGATCCAGTAGGCGCGACAGCATCAGCGGCCCCATCTCCGTCACGGTCGTGCGCACCGGGTGGCCCTGCGCCCCGAAGAGATCCCAGAACCTGACCGGGAAGGCGTCATAGGCGAAATCGTCGAAGCCCATCCTGGCGCAGCGCTCCATGAAGGCGCCGTGCAGCTTGTGGGTTTCGCTGCCCGCGACCGCCAGGCCCGACAGGTCTCCTTTCACGTCCGCGAGGAAAACCGGCACACCGGCGGCGGAAAACCCCTCGGCCAGGATCTGCAGGGTGACGGTCTTGCCGGTGCCCGTGGCGCCCGCCACCAGGCCGTGCCGGTTGGCATAACCGAGGTCCAGGACCTGCCTGACGCCATAGCCCTCGCCCGCGCCACCCACGAATACCGACTTGTTCATGCTTGATCCCCCAGCTCGCACGGCATGAACATACATCCTTAACCATTTGATGCCAGTGTGTTTCTGGTCCGGGACGACATGTCCTCTCCTGTCCCGGGCAGACTTCCTCCCTGTCAGACTGGCCGCGCCCTAGGGCGCGGCTTTTTTGTTCCTGCAAAAATGCATCTACTGACGCGAAAAGAAGGTGGAAATCACTGTTGACCAAGCGCAAGTCTTCTCGTAGCGTCACGATCAATGACAAAGTCGGCCGGTCCGACAGGGAGTGAAATGGAAAGGGGCCCACGGGCCCCTTTCCTTTTGATTGCAAGTGCCCTGCCCGGGGCTACCCCCGAACGGGCCCTGCCCGGTGCGCGCGGCATTTCGCGCATTGCCGCGGCGGAACGGCGGATTTCTTCCCTGACAGTCGGTCCGGTGCGTGCTAATCGACAAGTCAGGCAAATGACCGGATTTTAGAGGACATCATGAAGAAACCGCTTATCCTACTGTCGTTGATCGCCTCGCTGGGCGCAGGCGCGGGTTATGCCCAATCCGCCGACGGCGGCGATCCGGCGACCCCGCCCGCCGATCCCGGCATCGACACCGGCAAACCGGCCCAGAACGTCCCCTACGTCAAGGAAGTCTACGACGACTGGACGCTGAACTGCATCAAGAACGCCCAAGACGCGGAAGTCTGCCGGATGATCCAGATGCTCGACGACGGAGAAGGCAACGAAATCGCCCAGGTCGTCATCAACCGCGTCGAGAACAGTGGCCAGATCGTTGCGGTCGGGGAAATCACCGTGCCGCTGGAAACGTCGCTGCGCCACCGGCTGCGGATCTCGGTCGATGGCCGCGAATCCAAAGAGTATGACTTCACAGTCTGCACGCGACTGGGCTGTACCGCGCAGGTCGGCTTTACCGAAGAGGTCATCTCGCAGTTCAAGGCCGGCAAGGAGGCCGTGATCAACATCGTCCCCTATTTCTATCGCAATCAGTCGATTCCGCTGGCGACCTCGTTGAAGGGCTTTACCGCCGCCTTCGACGAGACCACGGCGATGCAGCCCTGATCCGACGACTACGGGGAAACGACAAACGGCGCGCCCTCGGGCGCGCCGTTTTTTTGTTTGCCCGGTATTCGTTCAGTGCGCCTTGGCGTCACCTTCCCCAAAGAACCGGCCCCAGATCGGCGCAACCAGCTTGGTGCCGATGGGAATCAGGATCAGCCCGGCCAGGAACCCAATCACGAAGTCGATCCCGGCCGTCACCCCCCATTCCAGCAGCGCATCGCCTTGGCCGATGGAATGCGCGATGTCGTGCACGGTCTGATAAGGCACGCCCCATCCCATTTCCTTCAGTGAATTGGTGAGGATGTGCCCGCCGACCCAGAGCATCGCCGCCGTGCCGATGATCGCCAGCGCCTTCAGCAGCCAGGGCATGAACTTGACGATGGCGCGGCCAAAGCCCCGCGTCGCGCCCAGGCGGCCCCGCTGGCTCAGCCACAGGCCCACGTCGTCCATCTTTACGATGATGGCGACCGCACCGTAGACGGCAAAGGTGATCAGCACAGCAACCACCGCCAGCGTGGCCGCCTGCATGGCAAAATTCGGCGCCTCGATGGCCGAGAGCGAGATCACCATGATCTCTGCCGACAGGATGAAATCGGTCTTGATCGCGCCCTTGACCTTGGCCTCTTCTAGGTGCGTGGGATCGCCCACGTCATGACTGCCGTCAGGCCCGCCGGAATGGTCGTCGTGGGGCATCAACACATGCACGATCTTCTCGGCCCCCTCGAAACACAGGTAGCAACCGCCCAGGATCAGCAAGGGCCAGACAAGCCAGGGCGCAAAGGCCGCCATCAACAGCGCCGCCGGCATCAGGAACACCAGCTTGTTGACCAGGGACCCCCGCGCGATCCGCCAGATGATCGGCAATTCGCGCGCCGGTTCGAACCCCTGCACGTATTTCGGTGTCACCGCCGCGTCGTCGATGATGACGCCCGCGGTCTTGGACCCGGCTTTCATCGCCGCCGCGCCGATATCGTCGACCGAGGCCGCCGCCACCTTGGCGATCGCCGAAACGTCATCGAGAAGTGCCAAAAGTCCGCTCATACCGCGCCCCCACTCAACCTGTTTATCGCGAACCTACCCCCTAGGGCGCAAACCGCAAGCGCCACGCCCCGCCACCCTGCCCGGCCAGCACCAGGCAGCCGCCCGCAATGGCCCAGTTCTTGACGAAGATGCTCATCTGCCAGGGGTCCTCCGGGATCAGGTGAAAGAAGGACGTCACCATGCAATACAGCGCCAGGGAAAGGGCCACGGGCCGCAGGGCAATCCCCAGGATCAGTGCCACCGCCGCCCCGAGGTTGTAAACCATCGCGACCCAGACCAGACCAAAGGGCAGCCCCCAATTCACCAGCATCTCTCCCGCCGGGGCCGAATCGATGGCCTTTTGCACCGCCCCCGCAAGGAAAAGCGCCGCGATCAGCACGCGTCCGGCAAGGCTGGCAAGGTTGTTCCATCTCTGCACGGCGGATATCCCCTGTTGTTCCCGCCCAGGTTACCGCAAACGAGATCGGAGGGTTAGCGCCACCACGCGAATCCTTGCCACGTTTACCGCTAACATGCTGTTCCTCAACGGTTAATGGACTTTGCAGATGCAGAAGGCCTCCGTATACGGAAGCCGACAGGAATTTTCAGGAGGCGAGCATGACCGTCACGATCGGGATCAACGGATTTGGCCGCATTGGCCGCTGCACTCTGGCACATATCGCGGAGTCCGCACGCAACGACGTCCAGGTCGTCAAGATCAACGCCCCCGGGCCGATCGAGACACATGCCCACCTGCTGCGCTACGACAGCATCCACGGCCGCTTTCCCGGCGACGTGACGGTCAAGGACCAGGCGCTGGACCTGGGCCGCGGCCCCATCGACGTGATGTCCTCCTACGAGATGGGCGACCTCGACTGGAGCGGCTGCGACGTCGTGCTCGAATGCACCGGCAAATTCAACGACGGCACGAAGGCCAACGCCCACCTCGACCGTGGCGCGAAATCGGTTCTGATCTCGGCGCCGGCCAAGAACGTGCAGCGCACGGTCGTCTACGGCGTAAACCATCGTGACCTCGTCAAGGGCGAGACCATGATCTCGAACGGGTCCTGCACCACCAACTGCCTCGCTCCGCTGGCCAAGGTGCTGGACGAGGGCATCGGCATCGAATCCGGCATCATGACGACGATCCACAGCTACACCGGCGACCAGCCGACACTGGACCGCCGCCACGCCGACCTCTACCGCGCCCGCGCCGCGGCAATGGCGATGATCCCGACCTCGACCGGCGCCGCCAAAGCCCTGGGCGAGGTGCTGCCGAACCTCAAGGGCAAGCTCGACGGGTCCGCCGTCCGGGTGCCGACGCCCAATGTCTCGGCCGTCGACCTGACCTTCTATGCCTCGCGCGACGTGACCGTCGAAGACGTCAACGAGGTGGTGGCAGAGGCCGCCGCAGGCCGCATGGGTGCCGTGCTGTCCTACGATCCGGAACAGAAGGTTTCGATCGACTTCAACCACACCACGCATTCGTCGATCTTCGCCCCCGACCAGACCAAAGTCGTCGGCAAGCGCATGGTGCGTGTGCTGGCCTGGTACGACAACGAATGGGGCTTCTCCGCGCGCATGGCCGACGTCGCCGCCGCGATGGGCCGCCTGCTACACTGAGACCGGGCACCGCGCTCGGCCTGAAAAAGCCCCCGGAAAGCATCGGCTTTCCGGGGGTTTTCATGTGCAGGTCATGCAGTTCATCAGCGCAGGACCGACAGCCGTTCAGGCAAACAATCCGTCGGTGAATATGGTCGTGTCGATCAGGTCGGTGGCTCCGGTCGGATCGCTGGCGTCCCAGATCGTCTCGTATCCCATATCCTCCAACGCGGCGACAGAGGTGTTGGACAGGTAGTTGGTGCCATCGATATAGCCCGTCATGATCTCATTCTCGAAGGCAAAACCATCGGCGCCGTCCTCGTTCCAGTGACCGCCCGCCGTGCCCGGCCCTCCTTCCGTCTCGATGGACAGAAGCGCGGAGGCACTGAACTCCAGGTCGAATGTCAGGTTGGCGTTGACCCCGTTGAAAGTCTGGCTGCCGTCCTGTCCGACATCGACCAGCCCCATCAGCTCCCACATGGTGCCGAATCCGATGACATGCATCATCTCGTGAAAGACGATGTCATTGAACAGACCCTGCGCATCGTAGTTTGCAGCGTCGGCGATATCGAATTCCATGATACCCATCGCGGGTAGGTAGGTCGCTGTACGGATGACGGTCGGTCCGGCCTGTCCCAGCGTCAAGCCCGGACCGTCGATATCGGTCAGCGTCGCTTCGATCACGATATCGTCGATCGTTTCGCCGCGGTAACGAACGTCCGTAATATCGCCTGTGATGATGTCCGAGATCAGTTCCGCAGCATCGATAAAGGCCTGTTGCAGCGCCTCCGTCCATGTTCCGCTGAAATAGATGGTGACATTAAAGCCCGTCCCGTCCTGAGAGCCGGAGGTGTAGCTGCCAAGGAGCGTGCCTCCGTCACCGCCATCCCCACCGTCTCCAGGCTTGTCGGGTTTCCCCCCGCCACCTCCGCCTCCGCCTCCGTTGCCACCCTTGGCAGCACCAAGGGCATCAAGAAATGTCAGGCCATTCATGCCGATCACTTCAACGGATCGACCGAAGTCGAAGGTGTCAGAGTCAAGGAAACGGCCCAGAGGGGTCGATTGATTGGAAGACATATGATGTTCCCGTTTGCCAGTTCGGTTACGGGCTAACCGGGGCCCAGACGCACCACACTCGTAAAAGTAGAGTAACGGCTATTTGAACAGGCTGCGAGACCCAATATGGAAACCGACTGTTCACTGGCGGCCTCGCATCCGCCTGCGCGTCACCTGTCGTGCATTCCCTTGCCGGCAAGGATCCGCTCTCGATGCTTCTCGATCCGGGCCGCGCGGGTGCGGGACTGTTTGGCATCCGAGAAGTGCAGGACATAGCCGCGCCGCCGTCCCGGTGTCAGCGCCTCGAAAGCCGCGCGAAACGCCTCGTCTTCCTCCAGGCGCTCGGTCAATTCCTCGGGATAGTCGAGGTCATCCTTGGCAAAATCGACCTTGGCGCCGCTTTTCTCCACGGCGATGGCCCGCGCGACATAGTCGCGGACCTGATCGGCGCGGTCGGCAACCTCCTCTGGTGTCTGGAACCGCAGGTACTTCGACGCCCGGGATCGCGGACCGGTCAGGATCAACGCACCTTCCGGATCCGAGATCAAAGTGCCCTTGAAAAAGGCCAGCCGGCAGCCATCGGAATAGCCGCCCAGGATCGCCACGTTGGACCCGCCAAAGGTATAACAGGCCGCGCCCCATTTCAGGGTCTCGCCCAGTTCTGTCCCGGCAAGCACGGCGCGGAGCGCGGACAGAACCTCGCCCCAGGTCGCGTCGGCAAAAAAGCTGTCGAGATCCGGGGCGCGGTCCATCGCGGGCCTCAGAGATAGTCGGCGCGGGCCAGTCCGTACTTGGCCATCTTCTCGTTCAGGGTCCGGCGCGGCAGGCACAATTCGTCCATCACCGCCGAAATCGACCCCTTGTGACGCCGCATGGTATTGTCGATCAGCATCCTTTCGAAGGCCTCGACATATTCTTTGAGCGGCTTGCCCTCGGTCGTCATGACCGGCTGCATGTCGTCATGGTCGCTCATCAAGAGAGAGGCAATGGTCCCCTGCCCCCGCCGCGATTGCAGCACCGCGCGTTCTGCCAGGTTGATCAGCTGGCGCACATTGCCCGGCCAGGGCGCCTGCAACAGCTGGGCGGCCTCCTGTGCCGACACCTTGGGGGCGTCGCACCCGTATTCCTCTGCATAGCTTTCGGACAGCCGGGTGAAGAGCGTCAGGATATCTTCGCCCCGCGCGCGCAGCGGTGGCACGGTGATCTTGAGCGCTGCCAGCCGGTAATAGAGGTCCGCACGCAGCGCCTGCTCGCAGGTGCGCCCCTCTTCCTGCAGGTTGGAAATGGCAACGATGCGCGTTTCGGGCGGTGTACCCTCGTCGTTGATCGCGTTCAGCAGGCGCGCCTGGGCCGCGTCCGACAGGACCTCGATGTCTTCCAGCACCAGCGTACCGCCGCGCGCCTCTTCCATGGCAGGCAGGCGTGTATCCTCGGGCTGCATCGGGCCGAACAGGCGCCGGGTCAGGGCGTCCTCGTCCATTGCGGCACAGCGCACCAGGGTGAATTTCTTGCCAGCGCGGGCGCCGACCGCGTGCAGCGCATGGGCCACCAGCGTCTTGCCGGTGCCGGTCTCGCCTTCGATCAGGACGTGGCCGTCTGCCTGGCCCAGGTCCAGGATGTCTTCGCGCAGGCGTTCCATCGCGGGGCTGGCGCCGATCAGCTTGGACATGATCTGGCTGCCGTCTGCCAGTTCCCGGCGCAGCGCGCGCGTGTCCAGCGTCAGGCGGCGGGCATTGGTGGCCTTTTTCGCCAGTTCCGACATGCGGTCCGGGTTGAACGGCTTTTCTAGAAAATCGAAGGCCCCGATGCGCATCGCCTCGACCGCCATCGGCACGTCGCCGTGACCGGTGATCATGATGACCGGCAGCGCGCTGTCCGTGCCCATCAACTTCTTGAGGAACTGGATCCCGTCCATGCCCGGCATCTTGATGTCGGAAATCACGATGCCCGGAAAATCCGCGTTGAGCCGCCCCAGCGCCTCTTCGGCACTGGCAAAGGTTTCGGTGTCGTAACCGGACAAGGCCAGCCATTGGCTGATCGACTGGCGCATGTCCTGTTCGTCATCCACGATGGCGATTTTCATTGCGTTGGCCATTGGCAGTTTACTCCGCTGCTTCTGTGGATTCGTTCAAGACGGGCAGTTGCATCTCGAAGACGGCACCGCCGTCCTCTCCGTTGCGGGCGGTCAGACGCCCGCCCAGTTCGGACACGATGCCCGAGGAAATCGCCAGACCGAGGCCCACGCCATCGCCCGGCTGCTTGGTTGTATAGAAGGGCTCGAAGAGCGCATCGAGGTCCTCGATCCCGGTTCCGTTGTCGCGCACGGTCAGTGTCGCGGTTTCGCCCGCAGCCAGGATGATGTCCACCTGCGGGTCATCAACGGACTTGGTGGCGTCCAGCGCGTTCCGCAAGAGGTTGACCAGAACCTGCTCGATCCGCATCCGGTCCCCCATGACGCGCACGGGCGCTTCCGGCAGGATCTTGGTGATCTTCACGCGGCGCGATTTCAGTTGCGGTTCCATCATCGCCAGCGACGAGGCCAGCGCCTCTCCCATGTCGACGGGGCTGAGCTGTTCCTGGCCTTTCCGCGCAAAACTCTTGAGCTGGCGGGTGATCGCCCCCATGCGTTCGATCAGGTCGTCGATACGGTGAAAGGCGCTCAACGCCTCGTCCGGGCGGTTGCGGCGCAGCAGAAGGCGCGCGCCGGCCAGGTAGGTCTTCATCGCGGCCAGCGGCTGGTTCAACTCGTGGCTGACGGCAGCGGACATTTCGCCCAGGGCCGCCAGTTTCGAGGACTGGGCCAGAGATTGCTCCGCAACGGCAAGGTTTTTCTGTACCCGCTCACGTTCGGCGATTTCCCGGCTGAGGCGGGCGTTCAGGGCGCGCAGTTCGGTGGCGTCGCGCTGGAACAGTGCCATCCGGATCGCGGTCTTGCGCGACAGCGCATAAAAGACCAGGGCAGCCAACAGAGCGAACCCCATGATTTCCAGAGCCAAAACGGCGTTCACCCGCTCGCGCACGCTGGCATAGGTGGTAAAGGTCACAAGCGTCCAGCCCCGGAACGGAATGCGCCCGTCGATCCGCATCACCGCCTCGCCGCGCAGGTAGGCGTCGGCCTGCTGCGCGGTCCAGTCGGCGGTGGCCCGGATGGCGCGTTCGATCGCGCCCTCGGCGGGCTGGCGCTGCAATGCATCCGTCGGCGTCAGCCCGCGCCAGCGCGGTTCCGTCGCAAGGATGATCAGCCCCTCGGAGTTGGTCACCATGACGGCATCGGTGATCCCGGCCCAGGCACGCTCGAACTTGGCCAGGTCGACCTCGACCATGATGACACCGACCGTCTCACCGCCGCTTTCCATGCGCCGGGCGTAGGTAAAGCTGAAGTTGCCCGTCTCTTGCGGGAGCGCGGTAAAGACCGTGGTGTTCGAGCGCAGAGCATCGACGAAATAGGCCGCCTCGCGGTGCGACTCGGCCAAGCGGTTGCGGTCTGTCGCGGCCACGGTGCGCCCGTCGCGGTCCAGCAGCATCAACGAGGCGGCGCCGATCTCGTCCACGAAGGAAATCAACCGCTGCGAGCTTTGCCGGTAATCCTGCGCGTTCAGCGCGGCGATCAGTGCCGGGTCACGGGCCAGGAGTTGCGGCACGATGGCATTGCGGCGCAGTTCCGAAATCAGGTTGCCGGAATAGAGCGCAAGGCGCAGTTCGGCCCGGTTGCGCACGGACTCGGTAAAGCGGTCGGTCAGCAGCCAGTTCGTGACCCAGACCGTTCCCACGGCCTCCAGCAACAGCAGGACAAGCGCAATGCGCGCACGGCCCGAGAACGGGCCGGCGCGACGCAGTCCGGTTCTGGTGCCATTCGATGCCATGCCGCCCAGAATAGGCTGCGCGGGCCGCACCCTCAAGTCAGGCGGCGGTCAGGGCCCCTGCCAGATGGGCGAAAAGGCGCGCACCATCCTCGTTGCCATGCGCCGCGTCGCTTGCGCGTTCGGGGTGCGGCATCATGCCCAGCACCCGCCGGTTGGCCGACAGCACACCCGCGATATCCCGCGCCGACCCGTTCGGGTTGTCGGTATACCGAAAGGCAACGCGGTCATCCGCTTCCAGCATGTCAAGCGTCGCCTCGTCGGCGAAATAGTTGCCGTCATGATGCGCGATGGGCAGCGCGATCTCGGTGCCACGGCCATAGCCCTCGGTAAAGATGCTGGCACCCTCCGCGCGCAGGCCGACGGTGCGGCAGATGTATTTCAGGCCCGCATTGCGCAGAAGCGCCCCCGGCAGCAGGCCGGTTTCCGTCAGCACCTGGAAGCCATTGCAGATCCCAAGAGCGTATCCGCCCCGGTCCGCGTGAGCCTTGACCGCGTTCACGATGGGCGCATTGGCCGCGATGGCCCCGCAGCGCAGGTAATCACCAAAGGAGAACCCGCCGGGGATGCCAACCAGGTCGATACCCGCGGGCAGTTCGGTGTCCTTGTGCCAGACCATCTGCACCTGCAGGCCCGCCTTCTCGAAGGCAACGGCAAGATCACGGTCGCAGTTGGACCCGGGGAAGACGATGACGGCAGCTTTCATCAGCACGCTCCTTGTCAGGCGGTGAGTGTCAGGCGGTGAAATCGGTGACGACGGCCACGCCCGGCGGCGTCGGCCCGTTGAAGGCGGCAAGTTCGTCCGAGACCTGGCCCAGGCCGATCTCGCGTCCGATCATCGGCGCCATGTCGACCGCACCGGACTGGATCAGGCTGAACAGTTGTTCGTAACGCCAGGGCGGCATTCCGCGCGACCCGTAAACGGCGAGATTCTTCATGAAGATGCCGTTCATGTCGATCTCCATCGTCGCCGTATGGCCGATGGGCATTCCGACTTGAACATGGCGCCCCAGGGGTCGCAGGCACTTGATCGAGGCATTGGTCGTGGCCGCGATGCCTACCGCCTCGATCGAGACATGGGCGCCGCCGCCGGTCAGTTCCTTGATGGCCCGGTGCGCCTTGCCGTCAGAGGCATCGACAACCGCGTCAGCCCCATGTGCCAGCGCGTGGTCCAGCTTTTCGCGCACCACGTCCACGGCGATCACCCGCGCGCCCATCGCCTTGCCGATCAGCAAAGCCGCCAGCCCGATGCCCCCGGTTCCGTGAACCGCCAGCCATTCGCCCGGCTGCAGCGCCGCGCGGTCGGTCAGCGCGTGCCACGACGTCATCACCCGACAGCCCAGCCCGGCGGCGGTGCGCGGCGTCATGAACTCGGGCAGGCGCGACAGGTTGAAATCGCGCGGCACGGCGACGTATTCGGCAAAGGCCCCGTCAGAACCGATGCCCGGATAAACCATGTCGTTGCATGTATGCTGCGCCCCGGCCCGGCAATCGTTGCAGGTCCCGCACCCCAGGAGGAATGGCGCGACAAGGACGTCGCCCACCGCGAATTGCGCGCGCGGGCCGGCCTCGACCACTTCACCGCAGAATTCATGCCCGCCGATGGCGCCCGGTTTCACGCGCGGGTGCTCGCCCATCCAGCCATGCCAGTCCGAGCGGCAGACACCGCAGGCCAGGACCTTGAGCACGACGCCGTCCTCCGGACAGGAGGGATCGGGTCGGGTCTCGATACTCAGCGGCGCCTGGTACTCGCTCAGGACGGCCGCGCGCATCACAGGACCTCGATGCGGTAGCTTTCGATCACGGTATTGGCGAGCAGCTTTTCGCACATCTCACCCACGGTCGCTTCGGAGGTGCCATCGGCGAGATCCATCTCGATCACCTTGCCCTGGCGCACCGATCCGACCCCGTCAAAGCCGAGGGCGCCAAGCGCATGGCGCACCGCCTCACCCTGCGGATCCAGAACACCGTCCTTGAGCATCACATGCACGCGCACTTTCATGATCATCCCCTTGCTTGTCTTGTTGGGCAGGAACCGCATCACGCGCGGGAATGCAAGGGCAAAGAAAAACGCCGCCCCCGAAGGGGCGGCGCCGTGACAGTCCGTGAGGACCGCTTATTCCTTGTTGCCGCGGCGGATGACGTTGCCCGCGTCCGCCTCGATCCGGAAGGCCCCGGCGGTGTTGCCGGTCAGATCGTTGTTCTCGTAGGTGCCGCCACCGCCTTCGCGGACGCGGATCGCCTCGTAGACATTGCCGAAGATCTTGTTGCCACGCACCAGCGGGGTCGACTTGCCCTTGACGGACACACCGTAGAAGCCGT